>JAILFI010000211.1 GCA_024697655.1 Clostridiales bacterium | reverse complement strand
TATGCCGGGTACGCGTGGATCCCGGATCTGACGGTCTTCGACGATCATCCGGAATACCACTGCTTCCTGGCCAATCAGCAGTTCGATTTAGAAGAATACGGATATACTCTGGATCCGACCGTGATACAGAGCAAACGCCTGCGCAACTTCTTTTGTTTCAGCCTCTTCCGCGTCGCTCCCGCGATCTTCCAGTCGTCGCTGTACCATTACGGCAACTATAACGCGCCGAAAATGGTGATGACCACTGAGGAGGGTGTGATCGAACTGTTCCCGCAGATCGCGGACGGGCCTTCCAAGGCGACCGGCTACAGAGAGTCTTTCATGCAGACCTATGCGGTCCTCTGTCATCTCGACGATATCACAACGGTCGAAGACACAGGCACCAATACGTTCTTCATGATGAGCAATGATACGACCCATGATCCGATGATCCTGGCGGAGCCCTCGTACGAACCTGCGCCGATCATCGATAACACCGCATTCGATGCCGCGCATCCGTACAGAGAAGACGACGAAGGCAACCGTCTCCTCATGGAGGACGAAATGACGCTGACCCATTACCAGTGCAATATGGCGGCAATGCTGCAGCTGGGCAACTGGTTCGATTACCTCAAAGAGCAGGGCATCTGGGACAATACGCGCATCATCATCGTCTCGGATCACGGGCAGGATCTCTTCCCCGGCGAATCAAAAACGGACGCCGCTTATACACTGGCGTATGAAAGCGAAACGGATAAAAAGATCCATAAGAAGGATATGATGGCCTTTAATAATGTGCTGCTCTATAAGGACTTTGACAGCACCGGGTTCACGATCAACGAAGAGCTGGCGACCAATGCGGACACCCCGGCGCTGGCGACCAGAAACCTGATCCCCGACGCAACGAATCCTTTCACCGGTACGAGACTCACAACGTATCAGGAAAAACCCGTGGAGCTCAATCTGCTGTATTCCATGGACTGGGATATCACAGTGAATAACGGCAACCGGTTCCTCGAGGCAGAATGGTTCAATGTCCACGATAACATCTATGACATCAACAACTGGACCTATAAAGGGTGGCACTGATGCCGGTGTTTCCGGCACAGTTCTGAAAGACTGCTCTCCGCATAATCATTTGCAATAAAAAAGCACCTTGCAAAAGGTGCTTTTTCTTATCCGTCAATAGCCGTACTCTTCATCGTACGAGTCTTCCTCCGGCCTGCCTTCGTCCAGCAGTTCCTGCTTGATATGGTCGCTGATCTCTTTTGCCTGCGGACTGATCTGATACTCCGTCTCGCCGAAGGTCTTTTCATGCCACCGGGTGACGTCCGCCTCCCAGTCGAGCGGCACGACGACCGATACATCATCGATGTACATCGCGTACTTCTGGAACGGGAACCCGAAGCTGTCCACCACTTCGTATTTGTTGATGTCCGCCATGAGATCCAGGATCTGCGTATTGGTCAGGTTCGTTCTGATCTGCGGCAGAACGATATCCAGGATCTTATTGAGATCGGCCACGCTCATCCCGCGGACTTTTTTGAGCAGGAGTTCCATGACATCCCGCGCCCGCTGCGTGCGTTTGTAGTCATCTCCGACGCCCTTGCGGATCCGTCCGTACGCGACCGCCTGCACCCCGTCGAGCGTCTGCATGCCCGGCCCGTCGCATAGAGCGTAGTCACTGACACCCAGTACGCCGGCAGTGTGTTTGGTGATCCGGTTGAGTTCATCCACCTCATACTCCAGCACATCGATCTCAAGTCCGCCGACCGCATTGACCGCATCCGCGACCGCCTTGAAATTGAAAAGGATGTACTCCGTTGCGTCGATATCCATGGCCTGGTTGATCGTCTGCAGCGTCATCTCCGCGCCGCCGTACGCGTGCGCATGGGTCGCCTTTTCATAGTTGTCCCAGTCGCCCATCTTCATCAGCGTGTCACGGTAAATGGACGTGACTTTGACCGCCTTGTTTGTCTCGTTGATGCTCGCGATCATGATGGTGTCCGACCGCGTCCCTTCGATGACCGACATATCACGCGTATCGATGCCCAGCAGCACGATGTTGCGGTAGCCTGGCACCTGCACCGTCGTCAGAGAAGACAGATCCAGATCGTTGTCCTTCTTGATCTTGTCAAGCTTATTCATCGTAAAGAAATACCCGCCGCCCAGCACAAGGAGCAGGACAGCCAGCACGCCGATCACGATCTTCTGCCACCGTCTGATACGCCGTACAGGCTTGCCGGATCCGGCAGATCCCGCCGCGGGCGGTTCCGCTTCCGCATGATCTGCTGCGGCATCGCCTGGCGGAGCCGTTTCTTCCGCCGGGGCGTCTTTCTCCGCCCGGAGCTCCTCCTCTTCAGCGCGGTCGAATACTTTCGTCTTGTATTTCTCTTCGCTCATAGACCTACCTGCCCTGTTCGTTTTTCTGGCTGCGGATGAATTCCGCCTGGTCCTCTTCAAATCCTTCCGTGCTCTCCTTCTGGAACAGTACCCGGAGTGTCCGTATGATCAGCTTGATGTCCAGGATCAGGGAGTAGTTCTGTATATACGTCAGATCCAGACGGATCTTGTCGTATGCTGTTGTATTGTAGCGGCCGTAGATCTGCGCGTAGCCGGTGAGGCCTGCCTTGACCTTCTCGCGGAAGACGAATTCCGGAATCGCTTCGCTGTACCGCTTGACATGTTCCACGCGTTCGGGACGCGGTCCGACGATGCTCATCTTGCCGGACAGGATGTTAAACAGCTGCGGCAGTTCATCGATACGGGTCGGCCGGATAAAATGCCCCACCTTCGTGATGCGCGCGTCATTGTCCACGGTCGGATTGACGCCGTGCTTGTCGGCGCCGACCACCATGCTGCGGAGTTTGAGCAGTCCGAAGACCTTGCCGTCTCTTGTCACACGCTTCTGCACAAAGAAGACCGGCCCGTGATCCTCGATCTTGATGGCGATGGCAACGATCAGGATGATGACCGTCGCCGGGATCAGCGCAATGAAGCTCAGCAGAATATCGAGCGCCCGCTTGACGATCCGCTGGCTCATCGTGAGCCCGCCGGACTTGATGGTGATGATCGGCGTATCGAGCAGCGTGAAGTCCTCCGCCCCGCGGATCACGATGTCTGAGATCTTGGGAACGATATAAACTTCCTTGTTGTGCCGGTAGCAGTATTTGAGGATCCTGTTGCGGCGCCGCGGCGGCACATCGTTGATCAGGACCGCGTCGTAGCCGTCGAGCATGCCAAGGATCGTTTCCATGTTCTCCTCGACCGATACCGTCTCGTCCACATGGTAACTGGAAAGCCGCATGTTGGTCTTCTGTTCCAGAGACAGCGCGTTCTCCGTGCCGTAGATCATGAGCATGCGTGTCTGCTCGTGCATGCGGTCGTAGATCCAGTTGAAAACGACACAGCACAGCGACGCGAACGCGATCTCGATCAGCGTCATGAGCAGGAACGGTTTTACCGCGATCATGCCGTTCGCGATCAGCGCCATCTGCCAATAGGTGATGAAGTTCGCGATGACGAGTGCCACCCATTGGGAGATCAGCACGTCCGTGAGCTTGTAATAGCCGAATTTAAAGCCCTCTGAAAGCTGCAGGATGATCCACAGGATCAGCGCGTACAGGCCCATCAGGACGTATTTGCCGCGGTGTTCGAAGTTATGGAACAGGTGATGCGGATACCCGTTGCGCCACACCATGTAGAAAATGAGTGCCAAAAGAACGATCTCGAGCAGGCACTCGAGTCGTTCGAAGAGCTCTTTATAAGTCTGGTTATCCTGTAAAGTCCTGTTGCTCACGATGCAGCCTCTATCAAGCAGTAAGATACTAACTTATTTATTATATCTTGGTTTTGTACCTTGCACCAGTACATTGTTCAAATTCGGTTTTTCCGCCACCCCGACAATCGTTTCGGATACGGATCCCCACGATGCCGCGTTGCTGTGGTATAATCAATCTATTCACAAGCAAACTCCCCGTCCGGGCTGCCGGCGGCCTGTGCGGCGGCTGCGTTTTAAATATTCCAAGAAGGTCAATCATGAAGCGTTCGATCATCAGCATCCTTATATCTCTTGTCTTTGTCTTCACCGCCGTTTCCGGCCCCGTCTTTGCCGATACACAGGCAGACGGACCGGCGGCCCCCGCTGCGGCAGCCGAAGAGACGGCGGCACCCGCGGCAGCCGAAGAGGCAGCGGCACCCGCGGCGGAGCAGCTGACGCTGGCTGCCGAGATCGACGGCACTTTGCCGGAAGGTCCGGTCCCGGTGCCGGAGAGCATCAATGTCAGAACTACTGTTCCAGAAGGAACGACAGCCATTGTTTCAGCGGTCAGGCAGAATGACGATGTTGTTTATACCGTTGCGTTCCGCGATGCCGCCGGCGCATCGCTCCTCCCGGACGGCTCCGTCGAGGTGCAGCTCAACGGCGACGCACTGCTGTGTGCCTGGAAAGATGGGGCTGTCGGGTTTTATCAGGAGGACGGGACCGCCGCAGCGGTAACGGAAGAACACGATGCCCTTCTGCTGCAGGCAGACGAGCTGTCTTTTCGTATCTCACTGACCAAGACCCCCGGCGAGACACCGGATGTCCCGGGAGAGGATGAGAAGTACAGTCTGGAGAATGCTGTGATTCAGATCCCGGACGTTGTTTACACCGGCAAGCCGCTCACCCCCGCCCTCATCGTCACCCTCGACGGGGCCGGCGAACTCACAAGCGGCAGGGACTATGAGGCGGTCTTCTCTGATAATGTGAATGCAGGCAGCGCAACGGTGACGGTCACCGGGTGCGGCGATTACGAAGGCACTGCCTCGCAGACCTTTACCATCGCCCCCAAAAGCCTGTCCGGCGCGACGGTTTCCGGTGTGCAGAATAAGGCGTATACCGGCGCTGCGATCCAGCAGACCCCCACGGTCAAACTGAGCGGGACCACCCTGCGCAGCGGCACAGACTACACCATCACCTATCAGAACAACAAAGCGGTCGGCAAAGCCACTCTTAAGATCACCGGCACAGGGAACTATACCGGCACGGTCACGAAAACGTTTACGATCACAGACTCCTCTGCCCGGTCATTCAGGCTCAGCAGCGGAGCGATCCGCATCAAGACCGCGGCGCATGCGCATTACCGCCTGCCGGGCACGGCAAAGCCCTTCAATCTGCTGCTGACGGAAAGAGGCGGCAGCGCCATCGAACTGAAATGGACGGACTGCGTCAGCCGGTACGGCGCGGATATCGACGGCTATATCATCCTGCGCAAGACCAGATACAGTGATCCCTACGCAGAGATCGCAAGGGTCGGCAGGAAAACGAATCTCTACACGGATAAGAGCTCCAAGAGCAAATCCGCCATCTACTACTACATGGTCATCGGGTACAAAAAGAACAGCAACGGCGTGCTGTCTGTTTCCGACTCCCAGGTGGCTGCCGGCGTGACGGCGACAAGCCCGAAACTGAACCCGTACTGGCCGACCATCAACGCAACGAAGGTGTCTCTGAAAGAAAAAGGCACCAAGAAGCTGACGCTGAACTTCAGCAAATACAAAAACAAATCCTGCACGACATGGACCAGATGGCGGTCTTCCAATCCCGCGGTCGCGACCGTAGACAGTAAAGGGCTCGTGACCGCCAAATCCCCGGGGACCGCCACCATCACGGCCCGGACAGCCAACGGCAGAAATATCGACTGCGTGGTCCATGTATACGCCCTGACGACCGCGGAGCAGGTGTGCGCGCTCGCCAAGTCACAGGTCGGATACAAAGGGACCGGCAGCGGCTCATACGGCAACCGGTACAGCAAATACGCCGCAGAGCTGGATGCCATGGGCGACGTCTACAACTATCCGAAGAACGGTTATGACTGGTGCGATATCTTCGCGGACTGGTGCTATATCAAGGTGATGGGCAAAGAAAGAGCCATCGCCGCCATCAATCAGCCCAAATACGGGTGCGGTGCAGGCTGCTACTATTCCGCAGGCTACTACCGCGACATGGGGCGATTCTCAAGCACCCCGTCGATCGGGGCACAGATCTTCTTCGATTGGGGCGGAGACGGTGTCGAAGACCACACGGGCATCGTCATCGGATACGACTCAACCTCTGTCTATACGATCGAGGGCAATACGGGCGGCGGCACCGGTGAGGTGGCAGCCCGCACATATGCCCGTACGGACAAGCGTATCGTCGGATACGGCCTGCCGAAGTGGTAAACGCCTAGAACCTTCCCAGCAGTTTCTTCCTGCCGGATGAAATGCAGAACCGGTTCCGGTCCGTGTTGTCAGCTGCCAGCTCCCGCAGGACCGCGAGCCTCTCTTCCGGTGTCCTGCCTTCGAGTTTGGCATCTGCATCTGCCAGAGTGACCTGCTTGCCCTTCAGTTTAAAAATATACTTGTTTTCTTTCGACTTCATGGACGCCGCGGTCTGCTCCGCGGTGTAGTTGTGCACACTCTCCCCCGAGAAAAAGATGCCGTCCTTGATCTGACAGGCGGGATTGCCGCCCCAGACTGTATTGGACAGCATTTTTTTGCCTGCGATCACCGCGCCGGCCGCAAGCACACTGCCGGAGCCGATCTGCGTCCCCTTCAGGATCAGGGCATTCTGTCCCAGCCACACATGGTCGCCGATCAGAATGCTTTTGCTGGGGTTGATCCGTTCGTTCGTCTCGATGGAATAGATCAGATGCGGGTCTGCGGTGCGCAGCCAGATGCCGAACGAAAAGACCCCGTTGTCCCCGATGAGCAGGTTCTTCCGCTCGGAAACGATCGCTGTCAGGATCCCGTTGAAATAGTTGTTCCTTCCGACATACACCGACGTGTCCCGCCAGGCGTCGATCTTCATTTTCGTCCAGTGGCGCCTGTTGGCAGCAAGATAAACGACCGCGTTGTCTGAACAGAACGTGATGTTGCAGTCCTGCAGCCGGGTATCGTCCTCACAGCACAGGATGTTGCCGGTGCCCTTGAACGTGATCCGGCAGTTCTTCTCCTGGAAGTTCCCGATGATCGTATTGTTTACAGGAGCCTCTACCTGCTCCCCGCCTTCTTTGATGATCATATCCTCTCTCCTGTTATTGTCTCCCGCCGAGCGCTTCGATCGCACGCGCGATCCGTTCCGCGCTGTGCCCGTCACAGGCACTCATATAGGTCTCTACGAACCGTGTCTGCCGTTCGTCTGCCGGGAACTGTCCTTCCGCCAGATAGGCGAGCAGCGCTTCCTCCGTCTTGAACAGTTCACCGGGAAGTTCTGTTTCATAATCCAGATAGAAATCTCTGTCATAGTCATCGTAGTCATAGCAGTAGAACGCGACCGGTTTGCCGAGCAAGGAATACTCAAAGATGACCGAAGAGTAATCCGTGATCAGAAGATCCGAGATCAGCATCATATCCATCGTGCTGAAATCCCGCACTTCCTTCACGTTCCCGTACTGCTGCGTAACGATCTGCTCCGTCATCACAGGATGCGGGCAGAGCAGGAAGATCTGGTCCTCCCGCAGCGACGCGGACAGTCTGCCGAAATCAAGCACCGGTCTGAACCGGCTGCGCGGAATACCGGGCAGATCGCGGAAAGTCGGGGCATAGAGGATGATCTGCTTGCCCTGCCATTCCGGGTGCTGCTCGTAGATCCTCCGGCGCTTTTCTTCTTTCCACGCCTCATCGAACAGCAGGTCCGTGCGCGGCGACCCCAACGCCTGCACCTTTTCGATATCGATATCGAAGGCCTGCGCATAGATCGGCCTGACCGCCTCCGAACTCACCGCCACCAGATCGTAGTACTGGTGCGTCAGCGCGTCCACAGCCGGGAACATCGACGTCCCGTCGACGCCGAATTTTTTGAAGGCGCCGCAGGCGTGCCAGACCTGTACGAGCTTCTGGCCTTCCGGCTTCGGATAGGTACGGTAGAGCCACATGTAGTCATCGGTGACGACCACCTTGCTGCCGAACAGCTTTTTGTACAGATCGGTCGTCGTCCTGTCGTCGAACGGACGGCGGTGCGCAAAGGTCGTCACCGGGACCGTCAGTTCTTTCTGCAGCAGAGACAGGTTGTCTTCCAGCTTTTCACCGCGGATCGTGATGAGCGCGGTCGTGTCGGACAGATGCTCTCCGCTGCCAAGCGCCAGCAGCCGTTCCCTCTCCCGGAGTTTTTTCCGTGCAGCGCGCGGATGCCCGTGCAGGAGCAGGCTTCTGACTTCCTTCATTTCCGGGATCGCTGCAGCTGTATCGGCCCCTTCCCGGACGACCAGTTTCTGGCCGCTCCGCGAAACAGTGTGGCTGCCCAGCACCTTCTTCGGCGCGTTTTTCGCGGCCAGTCCGGACGTGTTCAGGAAAGCCACTTCCGTTCTCTGCGGCAGCCCGTTGCCGGTATCCACAAAGAAATACGCTTCTGAAAGCCGTTTCGGCAGATCGGCACGGAAACTCTCCGCCTCCATAAGAAGGCCGCCGTCATCTCCGTACACATCCGCCTTCGGATATGGTTTTACAGCCGTCTCATACCGTTGGTTGGACTCGCTCTCCAGCGCCGGTATGATCTTCTTTTCAGGCGTGCTGTAGACGATGCCCTCCACGGAGATCTTTTCTCCCCGGTCGCGGACGGCATGGACCTCGACCGGCGCTGCAGGCAGTTTGCCCGTCGCCTTCGCACGCTGCATGACAACGTTCTCCGAGCCGGCTGCGCTGGCAGGCAGTTTGTTCCGGAAGATATAGTCGACCGTCTTCTCCGTCGCATGGCCGTCGCAGGCGCTCATGAACTTGTTCCGGAACGCTTCCCGCAACTCCTCGCAGGGGTCTGCTTTCCGGATCGCCTCGATCAGACTGTCGATGTCACGTACGACCGGACCGTAGAGATACTCCTCAAAAGCGTAGTACAGCCCGCGGCCGCCGCTGTATTCTTCCAGATCATACGCATAGTAGATGATCGGTTTATCGACCAGCAGGTAGTCGAAGATGACCGACGAATAATCCGTGATCATGATATCTGTCACCAGCAGCAGATCGTTGATGTCGCGCTGGTCGGACAGATCGTAGAAGAAACCGTGGTATTTCTCATCCTGGAACGTCGACAGATTGCCCTCCCGCAGCGTTTCATACGTAGCGGGGTGCCATTTGAAGATGAAGACGTAATCATCCTTCAACTGTTCATACAGCACGTCCGGATCGATCTTGCTGAAGTCGTAATCCGCCTCTGCGAGCGTTCTTCCGCGGTAAGTCGGCGCGAAGAGGATGACCTTCTTTTCTTTGAATGCCGGATACTCCTCATAGATGGACGCCTTGGTCTTTTCTACGGCATCTTCATCGAAGAAGATGTCCGTCCGCGGGATGCCCGTCGCCTGGACACGGTCTGCGGAAATGTGGAACGCTTCCGCATAATCGCCCCGGATCGCCGGCGCGCTGACGATCGCCTTCGTATACTTCTCATATCCGGAGTGGATCTTGATCGCCTCGGCCCCCTCCGCGCGGCTGTGCGCGAATTTCTTGTACGCGCCTGCCGCATGCCACAGCTGGCAGATCTCCTGCCCTTTGCGGACTTTCATATTCTCCATCAGACGGTAGAAATCTTCCAGAATGATGTATTTACAGGTGCTGATCCGGTAGATCAGTTTGATATAATCGCGCATCCGGTGGAAGGTCCACTTGTTGCCCGTGAAGTCAAAATACGGACGCATCCTGTCCGGCAGCTGGTCGTGGACATACTGCATGTTGCCGCCAAGCTGCTCTCTTCCGTCGGATACGAAGAGGACTTTGTTCTTCCCGAGCGGGACGACGCGGCTGAATGTCCTGTTGAGCGTCAGGAACAGTGCCTTGCGCACCTTCTTGTTGTCGATCAGATACTGGGAAACTTTGTTCTTCGCATAGCCGAGGCTGTGCACCGGCCTGGCCCGCTCTTCACGCGCGACCTGCTGCAGATATGCGGCAGCCTCTTCGATCTCGGTGTCCCCGTGTACGAGCCGGTTGATCATCGGGTAACACTTTTCGCCTCCATGGAGCACCTTTGTCTTGAGGAACCCGTCCATCCCTTCCATAAAAACGATCCTGTGCCGCCGGTAAAACAGCGACCGCTTCACAGCCGGCATCCCGTCCACTTCCGCAGACGCTTTTGCCTTGGGTCCGTCAAACCGGTCGTAGATCTCTTTCATAGCGCCGTGGAGCACGCCTTCTCTGCCGACGAACAGCGCTTTCCGGTTGACCCGGTGACGCAGCGTATCCTTGAGGAACGGGATGATATCCGTTTTCTTTTCCTTCCCGGTCGTTGCTTCCACCTTGTACTTTTCCAGACGTTCCGGCACGGCAGGCTGTTCGATGCGGTCCCACAGAGCATCTACGTCGATCGAAGCCGCATAACGGATCCCGCGGTAGCGCCCGTGCGTGCAGTACCTGTACAGCTCGGGGAGCGCACTCTTCGGGTCGTCGCCGAAGATGATGCCCGCGCGGCGGATCGCCGATACTTTAATAAACTTGTTGGAAAGCAGTCCGTCCAGTTCATCGTGGGCGGGGTACTCATTCGTCCTGCCGGCAGCATATTCCGCATAGGCGTATTCATACGTATCGGAGTAAGAGATCTCTTTGCCGTCGAACAGGATAATGTTGCCGCCGACCACTTCGACATTCTTCTGCAGGCGGTTGTACGCAACGCTCAGCGTATCGAACGTAAAGGTGACGTCTTCATCGATAAACGAAATATAACTGCCCGTGCAGGTATCGGCCTGCCGGTCATAGAAGTCTTCCGTATCCTCCGCAACGGTCAGGTTCTCCGCGTCTCTCAGGTGCGCCGGGACCGCATCCGCCAGAGACGGATGGATGACCACGACGAAGAGCGGCATCCGCTGGTAGTAAAGCGATTCGAGCAGCACCGGCAAATGCGACGGACTGACGCCCGGCCCGATCACGATCGTGAATACCGCCTGCGCCGCCACCTCAGCCCGGTCGCCGAGCCCCATCGCGACAGGCAGATCCCTGTTCATGCGGATGACGTCGTTGCGCTGTTTGTCAGGCAGGATCGCCCAGTACTCCCGGATCTTCTCCAGGAGGACCGGCACGACATCCGGATCCAGCCGCCAGATCTTCCGGTAATACTCGTTGATCAGGGTGATCCCCAGAATGCGTGCGTTGAAATTATCGACGAATTCCTGCGGCGCGTCAGGGTCGAGGGAGCGGATCCGCTCCGAAATATCCAGAATGCCATCCAGCATCTCTTTGGTCAGATTCTGCGTGGTGGACGGGGCTTCGAAGAACTCCGGCTTGTCGTAAACGTAGGCGATCTTGCCGTAGCCGTTGATCCTGTCGGTGCACTGGAGGCACTCGTACAGGAACAGCCCGTCTTCCGCATGCTTGAACGGACGGAACCGCAGCCCGTTCTCCTCGAGCAGGGACCGGCGGAACATCTTGTTGCAGACAGAGAACGAATGGATCAGGTTTTCATCGTACTTGCTGATCTTCTTCTGCCTGGCCAGTTTGACCGTGCGGCCGAAATTGTACGCGCTGACTGCGCTCTGGCGCCGCATGATGCCGATCACGATGTCCGCGTTCTCTTTCTCCGCGATCTTTACCATGTTATACGTGGACGCCTCAGGGATCGTATCATCGCCGTCGACGAACCGGATAAATTCGCCGGCTGCGTTGTCGAGCCCGACGTTACGGGTCTTCGAAACGCCCATGTTATGTTCGTTCACGATCAGGCGCACGCGGTCGTCTTTTTCTTCCCAGGCCCGGGCGATCTCGACCGTCCGGTCCTGCGAACCGTCGTCGATCAGGAGTACTTCAATATCGCGAAGTGTCTGTCTCAGGACAGACTCCATCGTGCGGTCGAGTTTCTCCTCTGCGTTGTAGATCGGTATGATGATACTGACTTTTGGCATGAACGTATTCCTTTTCAATGCTTGGCCTTGCTGCTGTCTGTTTACAGGTTCCATTTGAGCACGGTCTTCGCACTCGGATTATTGATGTCTTCTTCAAATGCGGCATGGATATCGTCGATCGAATCGATCGTCATGGTCTTCCCGACCACGCGCTCAAGCGCCTTCGGGACTTCCGGATGATCGACATAGAACTGCAGTGTCTCTGCGAAGTCCTTCTCTGTCGACCGGCTCGAACCGAACAGCCGCAGCCCCTTCTCAAGCACCATGCGGGTGTTGATCGGAACGGGATCCTCGCTGACGCCGGACAGGGCGATCGTGCCCTCCGGGCGGATCACATCGTTGATGATCTGGTTGACGGCGATGCCGCTCGCACGGCCGCCGACGCATTCGAACGCATGGTCTACATACACATCTTCCGGGATGTCGGAAACCTGATAGACGCCGTCCGCAAAGTGGATCTCATCCAGCTTTTCCTTGACGACACCGAACACGAGGATCTTGGCCTGCGGGTAGCGGTATTTGAGGAACAGCGCAGTGATATATCCCATGTTGCCCTCGCCCCAGACGCCGAGCACATCGCGTCTTTCGTCCGCGATCTTGTCAAACCGGCTGACGATGTGGAAGTCTACCGTGCAGATCTCGAGGAAGGCCAGCAGCTCCGGCGCAATGCCCTCGGGCAGCGGCAGGAGCAGATCTCTGCGCATCTCCACATAGGTCTGCATGAACCCGTCATACCCGCTCGCGCGGAACTTGGACGTGCGCAGATAGTTTCCTCCGATGACAGGATCCTTTTCAAACGGTGTATTCGGCACCATGACCACGCGCGTGCCGGGCGCGAATTCCCCCTGCGGGTCGTACACCACCTCGCCGATCGACTCATGGATCAGCGCCATCGGCAGTTTTTTCTTCAGCACTTCCGGATCGCGCTGCCCCTGATAGTATCTCTGATCCGCATGGCAGATCGACATATAGGTGGGTTTGACGATGACCCCTTCTGCTTTCTTCTCGTCGAGTTCTTCCTCGAACGCAACGATCTTTTTCGGTTCGATCAGTCTGTAAATCGTGTTTTTCATTGCTGCTCCTTTCGTCAGTCCGTTATGTTGCACTGCGGTCTTTCTCTTTTACCGCTCTTTTGTAAAGTTTTCCTGATAGTATTTTGAATTCTTTCCGGCCTCCGCATTCAGCCAGCCATACCCCTTTTCTTCCGCCAGCGTCGGCGTATCCGAGCACAGATCCACACCGAGCCCCAGCCGGTCTCCCTCGATCTCAAAGCCCAACGCCGCGAGGATCGTCGGGAACATATCCACGATCGTTGCGATCCGCTTCTGTTCTACCGTACGGCCGTGTGTATCCGCATTGATCAGGCAGTTGTACGTTGCCCGGTTGTAATACGGAACGCCGGACACGAGCGCCTTGTCCATCCGCGGATGATCGCCCAGGATCACGATCGTCGTGTTCTCATAGAAATCCTGCTCCCGGCACCAGGCAATGAATGCACAGATCTGCCTGTCCGCACAGGCGATCACGTTCGCCGTCTCATCGTGGAATTCGTCGCCGCACCAGGGACAGACATAGCCGCCCACATGATGCGTATCCACCGTCAGCATCGTGAAATTGAACGGTTGGCCGCCCGCCGCGAGTTCCAGCAGCTCATCCTTGGCCATCTCGTAGAGAATATGGTCTTCCAGGCCCCACCAGACATTGTAATCGCTTGCTATATACCCTTTTACGATCGCGGTATAGTAATCGAATATCTCGAAATCGCCATGCTCCTCCATGAGCATCTCTCTGCCGCCGAACTCTGCGTCGGAGCCGCACATGAAGACCTGCCTGTAACCGTATCCTTCAAGGATGTCCCCGAGGGTGATGAGTCCCGGCGCGAAGGCGTCTTCCAGCACCATCATATTGCGCCCCTGCCGGAATGCGAAGGGAACGCCGGACGTGCTCGCAAGGATCGCCCCTGTCGTGAACGTTGTGCCCGTCAGCGCATGGATGCCGCTGACGACCCCCGGTTCACCAAAACTGATCGTATCCTCTTCCAGCGCGAGCGCCGTCAATCCGGGTATGATGTTGATCTGATGCGCCCCGCCGCTCTTGTGATCCGCATAAGTGATTTCCATGCTCTCAAGGTAGATGAGGATCAGATTGCGCGGCTCCCCTTTCAAGGTGATCGAAACAGATGCCGGATCTACGTACTCCTTTTCATACAGGGAAGTGTTGATAAACCTGCTTTTCAGAAAAGGCGAGATCTTGAGGACCTGGTCTGCATACAGAAATGTATTTGCCGCGAGCAGCAGACAGCAAACGAGCACCGCGGCTCTGTACCGCCGCCGGAATCTGCTGCAGCCCGGCTGCCCTTTTTCTTCATTCCTGCGCGAGAAATATCCCGTCAGCAGGACATCCGCCAGGATCACCGCCAGCAGCAGAACGGCCGCAAACAGAATGCCGTTCAGGCAGGCGGTAAGCGACGGTCTCAGAAAACTGGTATCCGCCCCGCGCAACCCCAGCCGGTAAGTATAGATGATCTCCCGGAAGGTCGTCTGAAACACTTCCTCGAGCCAGTCGGCCATGGAAGCGCCGGCCGCAGAAAACAGCAGCAAAACAGCGATCAGCAGATAGAACAGAATATGTAATATCCGGTGAATGGCGCCCTTTGTCCGCATACGCTGTGTTCCCTTTCACGGCTCTTTTATTCCTCTCCCAGGATCGCCTGCGCCATATCGATGTCAGAAGGATACGTGATCTTGATATTGGAGCTGGCCCCTTCGACCAGCGCTACTTTTTCGCCTTTGATGACGAAGACTTTTGCCGCATCCGTGAGGATCGCCTTCTCTTCCTCTGTCAGCGAGTTGTACAGTGCCTCGAACGTACCCAGGCGGAACGACTGCGGCGTCTGCCCGTTGTACAGCTTGGCGCGGTCCGGAACACTGGAGATGATCCTGCCGTCCTCGCTGACCACGATCGTATCCGTCGAAGGCACGACTGTGTCACAGGCTGTATGGGTCTTCAGCGCTTCGATATTCGCGTCAATGATCTCCTTCGTCACAAACGGACGGACCGCATCATGGGTGATGAGAACCGCGTTCTCACTGTCCGGATCACGTTCTTTGATGAACGCGATGCCGTTCATGATCGTGTCGTTGCGGAGCGCGCCGCCGGCAGTCACGTCCAGTTTTTCCTGCTCCCCGAAATCGCGCTCGAATACTTCCTTTGTGTAGTCGATCCAATCCGCGGGCACGAGCACGATCACATGCGCGATCGCCGGATGATCGAGGAACGTCCGGACGGTATGCGAAATGATCGCCTTGCCGCCGACTGTCAGAAACTGCTTGGGGATATCACTGCCCATTCGCTGGCCGATACCGCCTGCAAGAACCAATCCGTATATCATGCTGTTGCCTCCTGTAAAACATACTTTGCTATTTATCCGTGCCCTGCGGGCTTCCGTTGCTTTGTCCTGCCGCCGTCCTGCTGTCGAGTTTCGCGAACAGATCGTTCGTCGCCTTTCCTACGGTCCGGTCAAACAGCAGTGTCAGGCAGATCGTCGTGATGAATACGATCACAAAGCAGAAATATCTGTGCCGGTCGATCATTCCGAAATGCTCCAGAAGGATCATCGGGATCCGCTGCAGGATGTAGACCCAGAACAGGTTTTTGCCGAACCACTCCAGCACCCAGCTCTTGAACGACACTTTCATCGTCAGCAGCAGGATCGCCGCCGTAAAGGCATACACCCAGACCGTATAGATCATAAACCGGTCGCCCCGGTGGATGTAACTGTACATATAGACCAGCATGACCGCCAGGAAGACCGCTCCGTAGATCAGACCGTCTTTCGTAAGAAGCGCTTCCACCTTCGGGCGAAGCAGCGAAAATGCCATCCCGAGCGGGTAGATCAGCATGGTGTTGTATGTCCACGGCGAACGGCCCATCCTGATCTCCCAGTAGACCGCGCCTGTCGTCAGCAGGAACATGAGCACGGTCCCTGCGATGTAGCCGGCCATCCCGTCCTTCCACTTGACGAGGAAGAACGCGAGGAAGGTCAGCAGGTACAGGACGAAGATCGCGAACATGTACCAGTCGCTGTTGCCCAGCGATTTATACCCGACAAACGAGAGCAGGATATGCGTCCCCGGGTAGTGGATCTTAAGGATCAGATCCATCACCAGATAGCAGAGCACCGCGAGGAAGAAATTCCACCAGACTTTCAGAAACCGGAAGACCGGGATCCGGCGGACATAGGGAAATCCTTTTTTGCGGATCGATTCCATCATGCCGTACCCGGAATAGAACAGGAACATCGCGACGACGCCCTGCCCGATGTGCATCCTTGCCGCCCAGTAGGCTGCGTCGAAGGGTCCGCCAAGATCGCAGTACTGCGTGTAGTGGCTCATCAGGATCAGCAGGATGAAGATCCCTTTTATGCAGTTGTTCTGTTTGCGCGACATATAGTCTTCCTGGTAGGCGCCGAGCGGAGCGATCTCCATATCGGTGATCATCAGGACCACTAACAGAAGCAGAAAAAACAGCATCTCATTTCCTTTCCCGGAGCAGCGCCCGGATGCGGGACGCGAGCTCCTCAGCAGTATGTTCGACCGGGGCGATGTATCTGGCGGCGAATCGCTCTGCCTGCGCGGGATCCGGGACCCCGTCCGCAACAGCGCGCATCACTTCTTCCGCCGTCCTGTAAGGGATGCCCGGCATTTCTTTTTCATAATCCAGATAGAAGCCTCTCGTCTTAAGATACTTGTCCAGATCGTACGCGTAGAGACAGACCGGCTTGCCGGCGGCTGCCGCTTCAAAGACCGCAGCGGAGTAGTCCGAGATGAACACATCGCAGACGGACAGCAGGTCGAGCGTCGAACAGTCCGGCAGGAACTGCGCCCCGTTCTCCTTCAGTTGCTTAAGATATGCCCCCTCCTGCATGCCCGTGACGGGATGCGGGGAAACGACGAGCAGATACTCTCCGTACTTTTGGACTTCTCTGGCCAGTTCAACGGGCTTTGTCAGATCCTCGCCCGTCTTGCGCATCGTCGGCGCATAGAGGAGGATCTTCCTGCCCGCGAGCTGCGGATTTGCCTTGAGGATCTCCTCCCGCCTGGCCTCCATATATGCCTTATCCCGGAGCAGATCCGTCCGCGGGAGCGGCAGGATCCAGAACCGGTTTTCTTCATACCCGAACGCCTCCGCAAAGAACGGCAGGCTGGCCTCGCTGCTTGCGAGAAGCACATCGTAGCCGCGGTGCATCTGCATCTCTTCCGCCAGTGCGCGGGACGATCCTTCCGCCTGCCCGAGAATGCTTTTGCCGAATTTCTTCAGCGCTCCCATCGCGTGCCACATCTGGATGACCGTCAGGTCTTTTTTGTGCTCCAGTATGCTGACAGCGATGCAGTAACTGTCGAGCACGACGACCTTCGATGTCGCGATGGCGTGCATCTGCGGACCGATCATGTGGAACAGATATCCGATCTTGCGCAGGATACCGCCGTCCAGCGTCTTGCAGAGAACGCGCACATCGACGTCTCCGTTCTTTTCGAGCGCCGCCCTGAGGAGCCGGATGTCTATGCTCGGGGCATTGCTCTGGCGGCTGATGATCGCGACCCGGTCCGGCCGGGTAGCCGCTTTTTTGTGCAGTCCGTATATGCCGCGCAGAACTGCTTTCCCGGCGCCGAGCACACTCATCGGACGGCCTCCCCGTTGTCCGCGCCGCTCCTCTGCCCGGCGGGCAGACGGTCTTCAAAGATCCACGCGCACGTTTTTTCAGTTGCGCGGCCGTCGCAGGCGTCCATGAACTTCCTGCCGAACGCGGCGCGGCGGTCTTCACAGAGATCTGCCGCACGGATCGCCGCGACAAGCGATTCCTCGTCCTCGACTGCCGGTCCGTACAGGTATTCCTCAAACGGGTAGTAGATCCCTCTGCCGCCCGCATAGATTTCTTTATCAAAGGTATAGAACACGACCGGTTTGCCGGTCAGATAATAGTCGAAGATCACCGAAGAATAGTCCGTCACCAGCACATCAGCCGCGAGGAGCAGGTCGTTGATCTCCCTCTCTTCCGAGAGATCCAGGAAGAATTCGCCGAACTTCCCGAGCGCGTAAGCCTGTCTGTCCTCCAGACGCAGATTGTTATAAGTGGCCGGATGCCATTTGAACACGAAGACATAGTCGTCTCCGAGCCCGTTGTACAGCTTTTCGGGGTCCAGTCTGGAAAAATCGTAGGCGGCGTCCTCGGCGCGCAGGCCGCGGTAGGTGGGTGCAAAGAGGATCACCTTTCTGTCGCGGAGAACAGGATACTTCTTATACAGCGCCTCCTTTGCCGCACGGATGTGGTCTTCGTCAAAGAAGATATCCGTCCGGGGAACGCCCGTCGCCTGTACTTTTTCGAGCGGCAGACCGAAAGCTTCCGCGTAATCGCCGCGGATCGCTTCAGCGCTCGTGACCGCCTTCGCGTACTTGCGGTAGCCGCGGTGGACCTTGATCCCCTCCGCGCCGTTCGCCCTGCTGTATCCGAATTTCTTATACGCGCCGGGCGCGTGCCAGAGCTGGCAGATCTGCTGCCCCGGCCGCACTCTCATGTAGCTGATATACGTAAAGTAATCCTCAAGAAGGATGAATTTGCAGGTGGTCAGATCGTAGAACAGACGCAGGGAACGCCGGATGCCGCGGGGAAGCCGGCGGTCCGCAAGAAAATCATACCGCGCTTCGATCCCTGCCGGCCTCGCGTCATGGACGAACTGCAGGTTGCCGCCGAGCGATTCCCGGACATCGGATACGAAAAGAGCTCTGTTCTCCTTCAGAGGACAGACCAGGCCGATCGCTCTGCTGCACACGGCAAACATCCCGGCGCGGAACGCTTTTTTCATATACTCGGTCTTGCTTCTTCCCATCGTTCACCCTGCGCTTGCGGTCAGCCGTTGTAGTACGCTTCCGCTTCTTCGACGGTGCCGTCGAAAATGATCTTGCCTTTCTGCAGAACGATCCCCCGTGTGCAGAATTCTTTGGCCATGCTGAGGGAATGTGTGACGAACAGCAGCGTCACGTCCTCGCCGGCCATGATCTCGTTGACCTTGGCGACACACTTTTTCCGGAACGTGGTGTCGCCCACGCTGAGCGCCTCGTCGACGATCAGGATCTCCGGATCGATGTTGACGTTGATCGCAAAGCCCAGACGCGCCCGCATACCGCTGGAATACGTGCGGACCGGCTGGTCGATGTAATCGCCGATGTCTGCGAACTCCACGATCGCGTCCTCCACCTTGCGCACCTCTTCATCGTTCATCCCGAGGATGTTGCACTTCAGATAGATGTTCTCTCTGCCGGTGAACTCGGTATCAAAGCCCGCCGTCAGTTCCAGCAGCGCGCTGACACGGCCGTTGACCGTGATCTTTCCCGCCGTGGGGAAACTGACTCCCGTGATCATCTTCAGGATGGTAGACTTGCCAGCACCGTTCCGGCCCAGCAGAACGACCCCTTCCCCTTTGTTGATCGTAAAGGAAACGTCATTGACTGCTTTGTTTTCCTTGTACGGGATCTTCTTGGAGAACAGCCCCAGAAAACGCGCCTTGTCGCTGCGGTAAAGTTTATATGTCTTTGTCACATGATCGAACTGGATCACCGGGTTACTCATCACGTTCTCCTTGCTCTCTTACAGTACATCCGGGATTTCTTTATATAGTTTCTTATACGCCCACAGCGCCGCGCAGATCATAACGAACAGCACGGCAAAGTACCCGCCGAAGCCGAGCGCGTCTTCAAAGAACCAAGTCTTGTCGATGAACACATGCCGGTAGCCGTTCGCCATGATGGTGATCGGGTTGAAATTCAGCAGGATCCGGATCCATTCGTGGGCGATGTCGTTGACATTGTAAATGATGCCGGACATCCAGAACAGCGCCGTGACGAACGCGTTGACGAGGTTCTGGAAATCCTTGCTGAGCGCTGAAAGCATACCGGAGAACAGCGCCCAGAAAATGAAGAAGACGAGCATCATCAGGATATAGAGGGGCAGCTGCAGATAGTAGATATCCGGCAGGTACCCGAACAGGCAGAAGATGACGATCACGATCAGCAGGAGCACCAGATGCACGACCAGTTTGGACAGTCCCGTGAACGTCGGGATCGTCGACACGGGGAACTTCATCTTGGTGACCATGTGCTTGTTCTTGCGGATGCAAGCCGCACCCTGCGTGATCATCTCTGTCATGTAAAACCACGGCAGGAAGCCGGCGATCAGCCACAGGATGAACGGATAGCCGTCCACGTCCTGTCCACGCCGCAGACCCATACTGAACGCGAACCAGAAAACAAAGATCGTGACCAGCGGTTTGATGATCGCCCACGCCCAGCCGAGCGCGGACCCGCGGTAGGTCTTGATCAGATCCGACTTCGCCAGCTTGATGATCTGCTTGCGGTATGTGATATGCTCTTTGATGATTTCGATCAGTAGTCTCAAGGGGTTACCTCTTGTTTCCTGTTCTGTTGATGGTGTCTTTATTACTCAGCGGTCACGCTGCCTCTGTGGTTTTCCGAGCACCAGCCGATCCAGGTCTTGCCCGGTGTCAGCTGTGCCGGTTCGCCGTCCGCGCCGCGCAGCGCGATCCGGCCGTCTTCGACCGCCCAGGTGATCTCTTCGATACGGCCGTTCCTGGCGAGATACCCGCGGCCGCCTGCGAATTCATAGTTGCAGTACAGTTCGCTGACCCCCGCGCCCCAGGTGTCCTGCTTTTCAATGTAACGGGTCTCATCGAACAGCAGCAGGACGTTCGTCCGCGCAACATCGGTGTAGTAATCCTGCGTGTGATACATTTTGTCCTCTTCGGAGTAGTCGAAATGCTTCGTGTCCGTTGCGTTGGAGAACTGAATGTCGATCGATGTGCAGGGTTTGCCGGCAGGCTCTTCCGGCGCGGGCGGATTGACGATCAGGTCCGATGCCTGACGCAGGCGGTCCACCAGTCCTGTCCCGGTCTTTGGCTCTTCCTTCGTCTCTTCTTCCGTCCCTTCAAACTCGAACTTTGTATACCGCGATTCATTGGCATCCGTACGGAAGCCTGTCGCTGCGATCGTATCGGCAACCTTCTCGCCGCGCAGGAACGCGGTATGCTCCAGCATGCTCGTTCTGGAATAATCGCGGCCGAACACCCCTGTCGCATTGCCGTAGCTCAGCATGTCGATATGATCGACGCCGTCGTTGGAGAAAACGGCATCCGCGCCGGTGTAATCCCACGAACTGTGGCTGTAGCCGCAGTGAATGAAGATCGCGTCGAACAGTTCCGAAAAACGGATGTACGGCGGACGGGCGCTCCTGAGCGGGCCTGCCTGCGAGGGCAGCGCTGTCATATCCGCATAAAACCACAGCGTACGGGTCTCGCCGCCTTCCATCTCCCCTTCGAGAATGATGTCCGGGGATTTTTCCGGATCGTCGATGCCCCACTGCGGGCGGGCTTTCGGATCGTTCTCCACGACGAGTGCGATCGGTCTCTTGCCGACCGCTTTTTCATTGAACCCTGCAAGCCCCGTCAGCGGATTGATGACTGCCGGCGGCGCCGGCGGATAGAGGACAAGATATCCCTTCTCTGTCACAGTACGCGCCGCGCTGCCCACCGGCAGCGCAGCAGCGGGCTCTTCTGCTGCGGTGTCCGCACTGTCCTGCGTATCTGCATAGATACTACCGGTGCTAGCAGCCAGGCTGACTGTCAGCAGGCCGGCGAACAGGATCGCCGCGAGCAGCTTGCTCCTTCGTCCGAATTTGTTTTTACGCATCGTCCGTTTCCCGTTTCGGAACCGCGCGGAAACCGCCGGCTCCTTCCCTGAACAGATGTCCGTTCCGCGAATATCCCGCAAAACGGCATACTAACTCATATTAAGATTATTGTACTACAAAAGCGCCGGTTTTCCTACTAAAAGGTCCTCCCCGGCCGTTTTCCATAAGCCGTCAGTTCACTCTTTCCTTTCCCGTTTCCTGCAGGCTGCCTGCCTCAGGGGGTCTCTTTCCGCTGCTTCAGGCTGCTGAGCGTTTCCAGGATATTCTCATGGCGCACGGCACGCGGCTCGAAGTGAAAGATCCTGCACATCAGCTGCTGCCCGAGGCTCATCCCGAATACCGCGCCGATCGTCCCGACACCGGCCGGTCCGCCGAGCAGCAACCCGGCGGTAAAGACGACTGCGAGCGTCCCCCAGGTGATCGCGCCGATCGGCACCCGCGGGAACTTGCGGCCAAATCCGAGCACCATCGTATCGCGCGGCCCCGCTCCCATCGCCTGACTCTGCACAAGGAACTGCCCGAAGCAGAAGATCAGCACGCCAACTAAGAATAACGCGACGCGCAGCGCAGCCATGCCGGCGCCCGGCGAGCCCGTCCCGAGCAGCAGATCTTTGACCCCGATCCTCGCGAACAGATACACCCACAGATCGATGAGCAGTCCGCTGATCAGCACGTCCTGGATCGTCGTCAGCCCGATCTTTTCCCGCATGAAAACATCCGTCAGGATGACACAGATCCCGACCAGGTTCAGTGCCAGCCCGTACTGCAGCGGCGTGTGGTTGGCGATGCCGATCGCGAGCATGTCCCACGGCGCAACGCCCAGATCCGCCAGATAGATCAGCACGAGTCCGAACGTCACGACAAACTGCGCGCGCAGGATACGCAAAACGATCCCTGCGAGCTGCCCGGCTGTGCGGTGCGGGACCTTTGCGGAAGGTATTCTTTTGTGCGGTGTTTCTTTTCTCTTCATTTCACATTGCCCTGCGCGGGCATGCCTGACGACCGGTTTCTTCCGTGCAATTGTATCACATTTCCCCGGTTTTCCGTACTTCCGCGGCATATCGCATACCGAAAAGACGTGTTGCGAAAACCGGACGAAGAATATAGTATTGAGATACGAAAACCTCGCGGAACGGCACAGCGCCACGAAAGGCTCTCTTATGAAAAAGAAACTTCTGCTCATCACGACCGGCGGCACCATCGCCAGCGAAAACAAAGGCAACGGGCTCACCCCGTCGATCTCGCCGGACGACATCCTTGGCAGCATCGCGGATATGATCGACTTCTGCACGATCGACTGCCTGGAACTGCTGCGTCTTGACAGCACGAACATGCAGCCCGAGCACTGGCTGCTGATGGCGAAGACAATCAAAGAACACTATCACGACTACGACGGGTTCGTGATCACGCACGGCACCGACACCATGGCGTACACCTCATCGGCGCTGTCGTACCTCATCCAGAACCCGGACAAACCGATCATCCTGACCGGCTCACAGAAGCCGCTGAAGGACGAGGTCACCGACGCAAAGAAAAACCTGCTCGACAGCATCCGGTTCGCCTGCGAAGACGGCATCCGCGGCGTGTTCCTGGTCTTCTCCGGCAGTGCGATCATGGGCACGCGCGCGAGAAAGACCCGGTCCAAGAGTTACTATGCCTTTTCGAGCATCAACTATCCGGAGATCGCTTCGATCGACAGCGGGCGTGTCATTAAGTATGTTCCCATGGAATCGCCGACCGCACCGCTCAAGTTCTACGACAAGATGGTCCCCAAGGTCTTCCTGCTCAAACTGATCCCCGGCATGGACCCCGGCATCCTGGATTACGTCTCCGATCATTACAAAGTCGTCGTCATCGAAACCTACGGTGTGGGCGGCCTGCCCTTCCCCGAGCACCGCAATTTCATGGAGCGCATGGAAACGCTGGCGAAAAAGGGCGTGCTCGTCGTCATCTCAACGCAGGTCGCGATGGAAGGCAGCGACCTTGCCACGTACGAAGTCGGCGTCGAAGCCATGGAGCGCTACTTCCTCCTCCAGGCGTACGACATGACAACAGAGGCCGCTGTCACCAAACTGATGTGGCTGCTGGGCCTCGATCTGTCGAAGGAAGAGTTTAAAGAGGCGTTCTACACACCCATCGCGCACGACACCGTGCCGTTCACCGTGCTGAAGTAGGATCGATATACAGCGATTCCCATTCGGCGCGGAGCATGGAAAACACATACTCATCCACGACGGTCCCATCGTAGATCCGGTAGCTCATCCGCTCCATGCCTTCCGGGTGAAAGCCGAGCTTGCGGATGACGCTCTGCGACCGCGCATTGGCCGTTGCCGTCTGGATCGAAACGATCTGAAGATGCAGGTTCTCAAACCCGTATCGAAGAACAGCTTTGCCGGCTTCCGTCATGATGCCGCGCCCCCAGTAGGGCTCCGCCAGCGAATAGCCGAGCTCGCGCGACGCGATCCCCGGGCGGCGCCGGTCCTCATCGAGCCCGATGGAGCCGATGACCTCGCCGTTTTCCTTCCAGATGATCTTCCATGTGTCTTTGGCCAGGAAGATCGTTTTTATGATGCGCCGGGACTCGCGGACATTTTCGTGCGGCTTCCAGCCGGCGTGCGGCCCCACGTTCGGGTTCTTTGCGTACGCGAAAAGCGCAGGCGCGTCTTTGGGCGTCCAGCTTTCCAGTATCAGTCTGTCTGTCTCGATGCGTCCGGGCATAGTTTACTCCGTGGTACTCAGTATTTCTTTATTCTTCTCCACCTGGCTGATCTTCATGCGCGCCACCGCCGACGCGTCGACGTCTTCGCGCAGTTCGAGCAGCGAGGGGCTGACATAGACGGTGTCGAGGATCTCCCCGTCCAGATTGACTTTGCTGTACTCAGTAAAATTCTCGCCTTTAATGTAGTGCTTATCGCCGATCTTCTCGATGCTCAGGATCTTGATATCCTTGACCCCCATCTTCAGATTGGTGGGCAGGAAGGGCGATTCTCCGTCGTAGATGTAGCGTTTGCCGTAGAGCATGTCGTACTGCAGCGTTTTGAGTTCGTTGCGGTAATTGTCGTCCCCCATGTGGTTCTGGTGGAACGTGACGAGCGTGCCGTTGTGGAGCCCGATCCGGTCCAGCATCACGGCACCAGCCTGGTACGCGTAGAGGTCCATGTCCTCTTCCGGCAGATCGAAGTTGCTCCAGATGACATAGTCGGTCTGATAGATATTGCGCCCGTCGGTGAGCGTTTCCTCGGAGATGTTGGTCAGCGCGGGCATATGGTCGCCGTAGAAGATCACGATCGTGTCTTCATCGTAATCGCGCAGCTGATCGGTCAGATCGCCGACAAACTGATCCATCTCATAGACCTGGTTGACGTAGTACTCCCACTGCAGACGGAGTTCTTCGTTGTCCAGCCCTCTGACGCGGATCACCGGGTCGGACAGCATCCGCACGGTCGGATATTTACCGTGCCCCTGTACCGAAATGCAGAACACATAGTCCTGCCCCTCCGTCGACTCGAGCGCGGTGAAGATCTCGCCGGGCAGTATATCATCTTTCGCCCAGTTCTTGGGCGTTCTCGTGATGCCGTTCATGTATTCCAGGCTGGTGAATGTATCAAAGCCCAGATTGGGATATACCTTGTTGCGGCTGTAGAACGCGCCGCGGTGGTTGTGGATCGCGTGGTTTGTGTACCCGTAGAGTTTGAGGTCGTACGGGATCGACTCGCACGTCTCTTCCCGCAGGATCGTCTTGTGCGGGTATTCGCCCGGTCCGAAGAATTTGACGGAAAGCCCCGTCATCAGCTCGAGCTCGGTATTCGCCGTACCGGCTCCCATAGCCGGCACCTGCAGCCTGCCGGAGGAGTACGTCTTGGACAGCCGCCGGAAATTAGGGATCGGGTCTTCGGAGCACTCCAGACCCTTGATGATCGTCGGATCCATAAAGGACTCAAGCTGCACGACGATGATGTTCGGATGCCGGATGTTGCCGTCCTGCGAATTGCCCGCCGCTGTTTCTTCCGTGACCACCGTGCCGTCCGGCGCCATTTCAGGCAGTCTGCCGGGCACGGTCGTGTTGCGCTCCTCGATCGTGAAGATGCCGTTGACGGAATGCGCCGTATAGTGGTGCGGCTTGCGGATCCCCTGATCCAGCCAGGTCGCCAGGAAGCAGTAGTTGAACCCGTTATCCCGGTAGCCGTATGCCAGGTTGGGGAAGAACGTGTCCAGGATCCCGGTCCGCATCCCGCCGACAACGCTGCCGAACGCGATCGCAAAGATCAGCGCATACGTGGCCAGCGCCCGCCGGTAATGGATCCTCTCCCGCGCTTTCGGGAGTCTGATGAACAGCACGATCAGCACGATCACGAGCAGCGCGGCGCCTGCCGCGAGCATGACCAGCTGGTGCGTGGAAAAATAGTTCGTTGCGATCGAAAGACCATCCTTGAGTTCGATCACATCGTGCGTCGTCAGCGGCGTCATGCGCTGCGACAGGATGATGCCGTTCACGATGCCAAACCCCAGCCAGGCTGCCGAGAGCACGATGAACATGAACAATTTGCGCCGGAAGAACATCGCCAGCGTGATCGTCGCGAAGACGATCAGGACATTGATCAGGAAGACCAGCGGATGCTGCAGCAGGAACAGGACCCCGCCGTAGACCGTCTGTCTTGCCAGCGTTTCCGACACCAGGACGATCAGGAAAGCCGTCATGAACGTAACACCGAGGAAATTGTGCAGATACTTATAGAAGAACCGCCCTGCCGCCGTCCTCGTTTTGCTCGCCGACCGGATGCGCCGCGCCCGGGAACGCACCTCCTGCTTGTGCTCCCGCGCCGCGCGCCGCGCGCGCCGCGCATCTTTTTTGAGCATGCCAAGAGGACCGCGGCCCGCGGCCTGCCGGGCCGCCGCCACTTCTTCCTGCGCATAGTCACTCAATTCATCCGCGGCCATTGCCATTTTGCGGTATTTGTTTTCGTCTTTACTCATTCCTGCATTCTCCGGCTAAACAACAGATGTCCTGCCTGTTGTTATACCCGCTTATTCTTCAGTTAACCTTCAGAGCAGCAAAATGATCCGCCAGCGCTGCAAATTCCGCGATCGATAAGGTCTCCCCGCGGCGCGACGGATCGATCCCCGCCGCCTGCAGCTGTTTTGCAGTTTCTTCTTTATCCATCCCGAACAGCCCGGTAAAGCAGTTGAGCAAGGTCTTGCGCCGCTTGGAGAAACCGGCGCGGATGCAGAGGAAGAAGAGCGATTCGTCGATCGGTGCCGCCGCTTTTTCCTCTCTGCGGTCGAGCCGCAGGACCACACTGTCCACCTTGGGCATCGGATGGAAGCACTGCCGCGGCGCGTCGGCCACCTTTTCGACAGTACAGTAATACTGGACCGCCACGCTGAGCGCCCCGTACGCCTTGGTGCCGGGCTGCGCGAGGATGCGGTCCGCGACTTCCTTCTGCATCATGACGGTCAGGCTGCGCACAGGCACCGCCTCTTCAAGGACCTTCATGATGATCGGGGTCGTGATATAGTACGGGAGATTGCCGATGAGCGTTGCCCCGGCGATCCCCGGATCTTTCTCTTTCTGTTCTTTGATCAGGGCAGTGAGATCGACCTTGAGGATATCCGCCAGGATGACTTCCACGTCTGCCTTTGTCGCCAGTGCTTCGTCGAGCGCCGCGCCCGCCTTCGGCGCGGAAACAGCCTCTGTCTGCGCCGCACAAGACGCCTTCTCAGGCTCCGCCGCGGACTCGTCGACATGCATGGTCAGTCCCTGCTGCGCCAGTTCGCGCCGCAGATGACCGAGCACGTGACGGTCGAGTTCGACCGCGACAAGATGCCTGGCGCGTCCGGCAGCGCCGCAGGTCAGCGCACCGGTGCCGGGTCCGATCTCGATGCACAGATCATTCTCTTCGATCCCTGCCCCGTCCACGATCGCCGCGATCACGTTCCGGTCGCGCAGGAAATTCTGCCCGAGGCTCTTGATAGGCCGGACCTGATCATGCGTTCTATAACTTGTCTTTCCTCTGTGCTGCGGCATGTGCAAAGTCCTCTCTTGTGATTCCGTAATGGTTGAGTTTCCGGAGAAACGCTTTGGCGTTCCCGTATCCGATGCCAAGCGCTCTGCCAACAGCCTGTCTGGCAGCGGCTGCCTGCTCCGAACCAATGAGACCGGCTTCGCGCAGGTCCTCCATGGTGAACGGCACGGGTGCCGCGGCGGTGTCCGCCGGCGTTCCCTGCCGGGCGCTGTTGTCCGTCTCCGCTGCGCGGTGCACCTTGGCGAGCGCTTCGCGGACCGCTTCCGGCGCTGCGTTCTCAATACCGATGTCATCGCCGTCGCGGGCGGATTCCCGGTCGAGAAACGCCTCCAGAGCATCCGGGTACTTCTCCAGAATGCGTTTCCTGATCGTCTCGCCGGCATGATCCGGATCCGTAAAGACGATGATGCCGGTCGTCCGGTATGCTTTGTCGATCAGTTCCCAGGTCTCCCTGCGGATCCCGAAGCCATGCGTTTCGATCGTTTCGGCCGCAACGGCCCGTTTGATGCTGTTGGTGTCGTCCCGCCCCTCAACGATGATCGTCTCGGCAATGACGGGAATGCCTTCGCTTGCCATGCTCTATTCCTCGTCGTGATCGGGCAGCAGATACAGGATCTCGCCCGGTTTGATCATATGCAGCTGCTCGCGCGCCTGCTGTTCAATATAGTCCTGCTCTTCGACCTGCGTCAGTTCCTCTTCAAGCTCCGCCTTGCGCGCTTCGAGTTCCCGCTGCTGCTGGAGCAGTTCCCGTTCTTCCATCTTGAGCGTGATCAGGTTCTGTACGGTGAAGAACACGATCACGAGCGCCACAGCGAACACCGCCAGATAGATGAGCCGCCGCCGGCGCTTCTGCGCACTGACGCGCTTTTTCTTGCGCTCTTCCTTGCTGTTCTGCCGCGGTCTGTGGACCATCGGATCCACTGCGGGGCCGGGTTCGTCCGAAGCCTGTTCCCCGTATGCATCCGCAGCTGCAAAACGCGGCCGGTCCGCCTTTTCGGCTTCGCCGGTCCCGTCCGTCCCGCTCCGGTGGCTGACCGACGCCGCGGCTTCCGCCTGGCGGCTGATGTTCTCCCAGCCCTCCGCCATAAAAGCGTCTAAGTCAAACTCCGCGGAAGGCTCATAGCTTTCGTTCCGCGTAAAATCAGCGTCCGGATCGTAGTACTCCGGATCGCCGTACCCTTCGTTCCCGTACAGCGGCGCGTCCTCTTCGCTGCTCCCGTACCAGACGGCACGGTCTTCGTCCGCACTGCCGCGGTTTTCGTAGCTTCTCGCCGCGTCCTCGGGAAAGGCAAGGACATTATTCTCCTGTTCGAATTTCCTGACTCGTCCTTTACTTTTCTTCTTCATGCCAATCGGCCGCTTCCTTTACGACCTCCAGATAGCAGTCACAGCGTGCCCCGTTGTCGAGGACGCCTGTATCGCCGCACCGCGGGCAGCGGTAGCGGACATTCATATAATCGATCGGGATCCCTTTCTCCGTGAGCAGACGGGTACGTGCCGTCTCCGCGGACTGGATCCCTGCGCGCAGATCCCGGATCCGGTCGATCTTGTCCGCGCCTCCCTGTATCATCACCGTCGTCATTTCACGGCTCGCCGCCGCGATCTGTTCATCCATCCGCCGGATCTCGGGGACATTTCTGTAGACTTCCTGCCGCGCCTGTTCCGCGCGCTGCTCCGCCTCTTCACGCAGATGCGCGTAGTAGGCAAGGACACGGTTGCGGGGCACTTCCCGCTGCGCCTGCTGGCCGCCTGTCTGATTCGCGCCTTTCCGGCCGCGCAGCACGGCATCGACATACTTGATGTTGGGATTGCCGATCCCCGCTGTTTTGGCACAGGCGTCCATGATGTCCTGCATGGAGCAGTCGAGCTCGTCGACCCATTCGTCGATGAGGCGCGCTTCCTCCTCGGTCACATTGCGGGCAAAGCCCAGCGCCTGCATGATCCTGCGGTACACAAAATGCCGCTCGTCGCGCTCCGCCAGATAATCGTCGGCGTCGCTTCTGGTGCGGATCCCGTTCTCTGCCCAGCCGATCAGGACCTTGCTGACATAGCGGTAACTGGTCGCTCCGCGCTGCTTGGCGTACTCGTAAGCGCGGACGATCAGGTCCGGCTCCGTGCCGAGTTCCGTGATCCAGTCCATGATGGCTTTCGTCTCCTCGGGAAGGAGGAACCGCCCCACGATTTCCTGGATCCTGGCGGTCATCTCCGC
>JAILFI010000112.1 GCA_024697655.1 Clostridiales bacterium | reverse complement strand
TCGCCGAATCCGCGCGGGTCATCGACGGCGCGCCGCAGGAGTGTGACGATCTCATCCGGCTCCAGCGCCTTCAGGACAAAGACTTTACAGCGTGACAAAAGAGCGCCGTTCACTTCGAACGACGGGTTTTCGGTCGTGGCGCCGATGAGGATGATGCTGCCTTTCTCCACAAAAGGAAGAAAGGCGTCCTGCTGCGCCTTGTTGAAGCGGTGGATCTCATCGACGAAGACGATGGTCTTCTCTCCGAAGAGGCGGTTGTTGTCCGCTTCTTTCATGACCTCGCGGATCTCTTTGATCCCGCTGGTGACTGCGGAGAACTCGATGAATTTCGCCTTTGTCTGATTGGCGATGACCATGGCGAGCGTCGTTTTGCCGACGCCGGGCGGCCCCCAGAAGATCATGGAGGAAACGCCATCGTTCTCGATGATGCGCCGCAGCACTTTGCCCTCGCCAAGAAGATGGGTCTGCCCCACGATCTCGTCGATGGTGCGCGGGCGGAGTCTGGCCGCCAGCGGCTGCGGTACATTCTGTTCAAAAAAGGTAGTCTGTTCCATGCCTGTATTATATACCAAAAGCGTGCCTGTGATAACCTGTTTGTAGAGGCGGAATCGCCGCCCGCGGGAGGTTCACGAATTGCACAAAGCGGGTCTTTGGGGTGCAGAAATTGCACTGACGGGGTGTGCGGAAATCTGTGACAGGGAGTTCCCTGAGGCTATTGAAAAGCCTTTTGAAATTTGTTACTTTGATATAGAAATAACAGAGTTCCGAAAGGAGGATACAGCATGGTCAAGGTAGTTGTTGCATGCGGTGGCGGCGTATTCACCACCTCCATCGTCACAGAAAAGATCGATGAGATCCTGAAGAAAGAGCAGATCGCTCATGTGATCACCCCGCACAAACTGGTTGAGATCCCGGAGATCGAAGGGGAGGATCTGATTGTTGTGACGAGTAAGACCAGTGCGGTCAACAACGCAGGGATTCCCATCATGCTGGGCAGTGCACTCTTCACTGGTGTGGACGAAGCAGCGTTCACCAAAGAGTTTGTCGAAAAGGTCAAAGAGATCGAAGCGGCACAGTAAGATCCAGTCATCTGTGAATGAAAGAAGCGGCTTTTCGGCCGCTTCTTTTTATGTCTTTCGTTTTATGCTGTCGCTATTCTGCTTCTTCCAGCATTTTTTCCCAGCGCCGTTCCACGCCGGCCTCGGCTGCCTGCTCCATCTTGAGGCAGCGGTCAAAGGCGTGCTCGATGTCCGTGCCGACGGCGATCATCCCGTGGTTGCGCATCAGGCAGCCGGGCGCTTTGGTCATCACATGCAGGATGTTCTTCGCCAGTTTTCTGGTGCCGGAAAGGCCGTAGGCGGCGACAGGCAGCATGTCGGTGCCGAACGTCTCCGCAAGGGCGGGGTCTTCGATCTCCAGCGGCATATGGGCTGCCGCGAAGACGGCGCAGTATTTGGAATGTGTGTGGATGACGGCGCCGACATCCGGCCGCATGGCGTAGAGCCCGCAGTGGAAGGCTGTCTCGGAGGTCGGTTTCAGGTCACCTTCGTACTCTCCGCTGGCGATCTCCACTTTGACTTCATCGAGCGGTGTGAGGCGGTTGTAGTCGAGACCGGACGGGGTGACGAGCATGTATGTATCGTCGAGGCGGATCGACAGATTGCCCCAGGTGCCCTGGACCAGCCCGCTTTCGAGAAGCTTCTTGCCGTATGCTACGAGCAGGCTGCGTTTTTCCCATTCGTCCTCCGACATCTCCTCCGGTTTGACGGGGGCAGGTGCTTCCTGTGCTGTGGCCTCGTTCTGTTTGTGCGATTCCTCGGCCTTGCTGTATTTCATCGTATAGATGCGGTGTTCGAGCGCAGCGCGCGAGGGCGGAACGGGGATGCCGCCGCCGAGCACATCGGCCTTGAGCATCAGTTCGGCCGCCTTTTCCAGCACGGTCAGCGCGGTGAAGGCTTCGTAGAAGGTGCGGCCGACCACGAGCACCTGCTGGTCTTCGATCATGACCGCATACCGGCCGCGCAGAGCTTTGCCGATCGCTTTCTTTTCGCGCGGGGCGATCATGACATTCTGTCCGATGATCATCGCCATATCGTCCAGAACAGCCTCGACGGGCCGCTGGATCGCCAGGCAGAGGCCGATATAAGCAGGTCTTGCCAGGATCATGGCGCGCATCTCTTTATTGTCCAGCAGCCAGTCTTTCTCAGGGATGGAGAAGTGGGTGCAATCCAGAATATCATCGTACTGGAGATCCGCCAGATCCGCGCTGCCGGCATTCTTGAGGCAGCGGCCTCCCTGTTTGAAGTACAGGACCGCTTCCTCGACCGGATGATCCATCGTGGTCAGACGGCGCCCGTACAGGGCGAACATGTCGACGATCTCTTCCGGGGTGAGAAGAGGCGCTGCGGCTTTTTTCTTTTTCAGCGCAGCGGCTTTGTCCTGCAGGCTGCCGGCGCTGTCTTTGGCAAAGGCGCCGAGCCGTTCAAATGCTTTTTTGGAATCGAATTCGCTCATGGGAAATCTCCTTATTCCACATCTTCTCCATCGGAGAAACGTGCACTGTTGGCCAGTTTGTAGGCTTTCTCGAGAGAGAAATAGATGCGCTTGTAATCTTCAAAGAGTTTATCGTAGATTTTCTTGTTGGCCGGGTTGGGCGTGTAGCTGGCATCGGTACGGACGAAGGACTTGGCTTCTTGCAGATCCTTGAGGTAGCCGAGCCCGACCATCGCCATGATCGCAGCCCCGACGGCGCCTGCATTGCGCGGGTCGTGGGCGACCGAGAACGACAGCCCTGTGACATCCGCGATGATCTGCATCCAGCCCTTGTCAAGCGCGCCGCCGCCGATGATGCGGAAGTGATCGCCGTTAAAGCCGTAGTCCTGTTTCATGTTTTCGAAGATCCACCGCAGGTTGTAGGCGATGCCTTCATAGACGGCACGCATCATGTGCTCTCTGGTGTGGACAGATGTCAGGTTGAAAATCGTGCCGCGCGTGGTGGTCGTGCTGACCGGGCAGCGTTCGCCTTCCACCCAGGGGGTGAAGATCAGATGGTCGCTGCCGGGCGGGATATTGTCGATGACGCTGTCCATGTATTCGTAGATGCCGTCCCCGTAGATCTCGGATTCGTGCCGGAAGAACTGCTCCTTGATCCACTGGATGTTGGCACCGGCTGATTCCATCTCCCCGCAGATCAGGTTCATGGAACGGTCGGCACCGGCCGTTGCGGCTGCACCGCGCTTGAACTTATCGTGCACGGCACTGCTCGCGCAGACCCAGCCGGAGGTCCCCAGGTAGACATGCATATCGCCTTCTCCGGTCATGCCCGCACCGACGGCTGCCGCCGACACATCGTAGCCGCCGCCGAAAACAGGTGTGCCTTCCGCCAGACCGGTCGCCTCAGCCGCTTCAGGCAGGAGACCGCCCACGCACTCCGTGGCTTCGACGAGCCGCGGCAGACGGTCCACATCGATGCCCATGCGCGGGTAAACGGAGAACCAGTCCTTCTTCTTCAGGTCCAGTCCATAGGTGGAAGCCCCGGAAAGTTCCGCGACTTTTTCACCGGTGCAGCGCATCGTCACATAGCCGTTGACGTCCAAAATGGTGGCTGTTTTTTCGTAAATGTCCGGCCGTTCTTCTTTGAGCCAAAGGATCTTGGGCAGGCTGTCCTTGCCCATGATGGGGGTGCCGGAGACCAGCGTGAAGACTTTTTTGCCGCCGAAGCGATTCATCGCGTGGTCCGCCTGCGCCTGTGCCCGGCCGTCCAGCCAGGAGATATTGTTGTAAAGCGCTTTGCCGTTTTCGTCGACCGGAATAACGCCCAGCCCCTGTGTGGAGAAGACCATTGCCT
>JAILFI010000186.1 GCA_024697655.1 Clostridiales bacterium | reverse complement strand
GGTGAGAAGAAATGGTTAAAATAAATCTGACGATCGACGGTATGGCCTGCGGGATGTGCGAGGCACACATCAACGATGTGATCCGGGCAAACTGCAAACCGGCCAAACTGAAGTCTTCTTTCAAAAAAGGCACGAGTGAGTTCCTCTGCGAAGATGATGAAGTCCCTTCGGAAGAGACGCTCCGCAGCGCGATCGACGCGACCGGATACAAACTGACCGGTTATACGGCCGAACCCTATGTAAAGAAAGGCTTTTCTCTTTTCGGACGGTAGAACTGCGTCTTTTTGTTTTTATCCCGGGAAAGCATATCTTATCCGCAATAGAATTTCTGCATGGTATACATTGAAAAAACGGTATTATTACATGCAGGAGGATGTTATGGCTAAACCGGTAATGAAAAATGTGCGCATCACGGTTATCAAAAACATGTATAATCCCGAACTTGCGGAAAAATACCAGGCAAGAAATAAGTGCGCCTGTACAGTCAACCGCGAAGGGATGGTTTTTATTTCAAATGGTTGGCAGCGCCCGAAGGGGTTATGCGAAAGCGCCTGGAAATGTATGGAGGATTACTGCATGGCGCTTTCACTCGGAGGAGGAAACTTCTATAACGGCTGGCTCGGAATCGAGAATATCGCAGTCGTTTCCTGCAATGACGGGATCAAGCCCGTCGTTTTCCTGCTTGAACGAACTGAGGAAGATGCGGAAAACTGGACGGCCGGAGACGATGAGAAATAAAAACAGAAACGCGCATGAAGAAAGCAAGACCGCCTGTCCCGTTTGGATAGGCGGTCTTTTTCTGCAGATGTGAATGATACTTATCTTTCCCGCGTGTTGTCGGCAGGAAGGATGTCTTTCATGCCGTACGGCGTCTTGGTGTTGTCCTGCCGTTTCATGTTGTCGTAGCGGCGGACGGCGAACGGCTCCCAGATATAGTAAAGGAGCTTGCCGTCAAGATCGAAATAGAAGACGGCAAAGAGCGCTGCGTAGACAGCTGCCAGAATGCCGAAGATCTTACAAATTGTTTTCATGAGATACACCTCTTTTTGATTGATCGAACGCTTTACCAGGAATTATCATCATCAAAGTCAAGCAGGGTCGGATCGAGCGGCTCTTCATGCATGACCGTGCTCATATAGTCGCTGATGATGCCGCGGATCTCTTTGCGGGAGACGGTCCGTTTGTCCGGCAGCGCATGCGGGACCCAGATCGCCTTGATGTCGCGTTTGCGGAATTCGTCTTCGAACATACCGTGCACGCCCTGCATGCCTTTGCAGGCCAGCTGGTCATACATGATGACCATATCACAGTGGAAGCGTTCCATATACTCCCAGAGCTGGAAGATGTGCTCGTATCCGCCTACAGCCATCGACCGCATCGGCGCCATCTCGTTGTATTCGGCCAGATCCGTCAGGGCGTTTTCATAGGTGTCTGTCCGGAAGAGTTTGTCGAACATCAGCGAGTCCATGTTGATGACGCAGTTGATACCCCAGCAGTTATATGCCCATGTGCACCAGTTGCTGTAATAGAGCGGTGCGCAGGACCATGCGATCGCACGGTGCCGGGTCTTGGGCATCGTCAGGATCTGGTTTTTCACGGTCTTGTTCATGAGCTTGCGGACATGTGCGTCGACTTCATGCCAGATCGGGCGGTCGCCGCGCTGGGACTGGTAGATCCTGTACAGCGCCTGGGCGACGCCGTTGATCGGATAATACGGGGTATTGGCCGCGACATCCCATTTCTCATATTCAAAGCGGGTCAGTTCATTCTGGCTTTCCGCATATTTCACATAGGAATCCCAGTCGAATTTGACGCCGTACTGTTCTTCGAGGAACCGCCACATGCCCTCGATCTCCCGTTTGCAGTGTTCCTGTACGAGCGGGTCGTCATAGCGCATCGGCTGCGGCATCGCGTAGAGCGGACGGTTAAGGAACCAGTCCTGCAGGATCGAAGTGCCGACCGAGCCGTCGCAGGCTTCATTGGACGTGACCATGGCAGGTGCGAAATCCGGATAGTCATCGAGGACGAAGAGTCCGTATTCCGCCTGGCACATCGGGCAGGGGTCGGCGGGAAGGCCGATCGACTGCGCCGCGTCGATGTAGTTGAGGACCGTGTGGTTGTTGACGTGGCAGGTGACGAAATAAGGGATCATTTCCAGCGGCACGTCGTCGATCTGGTCGCGGTACGGATAGAAGACTGAACCGGAGACCGTCTCATTGTGCGCGACCTGCTTTTTCCAGCGTTCATTTTCTTTTCCGCCGTGCAGCTTCTTATCCGACATGAACATATACATGAACTGTTCGATCGTCGCGGAGACCATGCCGCGGTAATGCCAGGCGGAAGCCGCCAGCGCTTCGCCGCGCATGCCTTCGAGACCGCGGTCGAACCAGTGCATGACCGTGAGATACGTCTGTCCCATCCATCGGTAGCGGAGCGTTCCGCGAAGGAATGTCGGCAGGGCAGCCGGACCGCCGCCGAACTTGATGATGTCGGCGACCATCTTGCCGTAGTTATACAGCCAGATATTGTGGAAATAGTACATCGTGTCCTTGACGCCGCGCCATTCACGATGTTTGTAAAGGCCGGTGCCGGGCACATAGAGGTCGCCGAGCCGCCGCTCTTCATGCGGAGCTCCGTAGACGAAGTTCCGAAGCAGCTTCTTTTTATCGACTGGGACAGGATTGCCTTCCTTATCCTTCGGGCGTTCGACGATGAAATTGTCTTTAATGAACTTTACGATACCCATGCCGTCACCCCTTTCCCTGCAGTTTCTTGATCTCAACGCTTTCGACAAAAGCCTGGAACCGGGTGCGCAGCTGGCCGACCGCATTGTTGACGTATTCCTTCTCGATCGAGCAGACCGGGATGCCGTAATCGCGCGGCAGGATCAGCGTATCGATCGTGCGCTCATAGCTCCAGTATTCACAGAACTTCATCTGGGAAATGATGATGCCGTCCGCTTTGTATTCTTTGACAAGATCAGCAAGGTATTTCTTGCGTTCACGCATCGTATGCTGCTCCATGAAACGCGGGCACTGGCTGTAGTCCAGATAATGCCTTGCGATCGCGCGGAGCGGCGTTTCCCCTTCTTTGATCTCGATATCTTCACGTCCGGGCAGCGAGCCGTAGCAGTACCGGTCGGCAACGACGAGCGCGCCGCAGGTCTCAATGAGATTGATGAAGTCCGGATCATCCTCTTCGGAACCGGCAAGCACCACTTGCAGCGGTACTGCGGGACCGGGTCGGGCTCGCGGGTCTTCAGCTGCTCAGCGATATCACGGAGCTTATCCATGATCAGATATTTCGGACAGACCTGCGTGACGAGCTGGATAATGGAGAATTCCGTTCCCGT
>JAILFI010000087.1 GCA_024697655.1 Clostridiales bacterium | reverse complement strand
AGCGGGCAGCGCGGACGATCTTGTCCGCTACGGCGAGGCAGACCCGGACGACGGGGACGGCCCGCGCGTCACGAGCGGCGATTTCGTGGCCCGCTCCCCCGGCATGAAGTACAAGCACTACGCTCCCAAGGCGGACATGCTGATCATCGAAGGCGAGCGCGGCGACGTCCAGGCGGAGATCGAACGCCTCAAGGGCCTCAATGAAGGCCTCGGCAACAAGGTCGGCGTCCTTCTTTTCGAGGAGCAGGCCTTCATCGAAGCAGCGCACGATTTCTTCGCGCGGCTGCGCGATCTCGACCGCGAAGGGGTCGATCTGATCCTCGCGGGCGCGCTTTCCGACCGCAACAGCGTCGGTTTTGCAGTCATGAACCGGATGCTCAAGAGCGCCGGTTACAATATCGTTAAAGTCTGATAAGGAGGGATCCACATGAAGATCGCCATTGCCGCCGATCACGGCGGGTACTTGCTCAAGGAAATGATCATCGGATTTCTTTCGAACTACGATGGTGTGGAGGTGCTGGACTTGGGTACCAATAGTACCGAGTCCGTAGACTATCCGCAGTTCGGGTTTGCCTGCGGGGAAGCGGTCGCCGGCGGCGACGCGGACCGCGGCATCGTCGTCTGCGGCACCGGCATCGGCATCAGCATCGCGGCCAATAAGGTCAAAGGCATCCGCTGCGCGCTCTGCACCAGCGTGGAGATGGCACGCCTCTGCCGGCAGCACAATGACGCCAATATCCTGGCGCTTGGCGGGAGAACGACGAAGACCGAGGACGCGCTGATGATCGTGGACACCTGGCTGAAGACGGAGTTCGAAGGAGACCGCCACGCACGCCGTGTCGCCATGCTCGACAGTTACGGCGCCGACAAATAAAGACAGATAATCCGGTGCGAAGAATCGCCCGCAGGGCAGCGCGATTCCACGGACACCCCAAATAGAACTAAGAATGGTACATCCGGAAAGGAAACATCATGGCTAACATTTATGTATTCGATCATCCGCTCATCAAGCACAAGACAACTCTGATGAGAATGAAAGGAACCGGCACCAAGGATTTCCGTCAGCTGGCACGCGAAGTGGCGATGCTGATGCTTTTCGAAGCGACGCGTGACCTGCCCACCGACAAGGTGAAGATCGAGACACCGATCTGCGAGACAGAGATGGAAATGCTGGCGGGCGAAGACATCGCGGTCGTGCCGATCCTGCGTGCAGGACTGGGCATGGTCGACGGCTTCCTCGACCTGATCCCGAACGCGAAGGTCGGTCATATCGGTCTGTACCGTGACCCGAATACGCATCAGCCGGTCGAATACTATTGCAAGATGCCTGAAGCTCTTGACAAGAGAAAGATCTTCGTCACCGATCCGATGCTCGCGACAGGCGGCAGTGCCGTGGCGGCGATCGACTTCATCAAGGCAAGAGGCGGCAAGGACATCAGTTTCATGTGCATGATCGCGGCGCCCGAAGGCATCGAGACCCTGCAGAAGGCGCATCCGGATGTCGACATCTACATCGCGGCAAAGGACGAGAAGCTCAACGAGAGCGCATACATCGTTCCGGGTCTGGGCGATGCAGGCGACCGTATTTTCGGTACTAAGTAATCGCATGAAAAGGAATCGCCGTATCACTTCTGCCGGAACCGCTCGCGCTTAGTCCTGCGTTCGCGCTGCATGCCGAGCAAGCTCGGGCAGCGCTTGCAGAGACTCTGCCTAGCCGCTCGGTCCTCGCGGGGCAGAGTGCTCTCGTGCAGCGGTTCTAAGCTCCGTCCGCGCAGAGCTTGCCGGTCGCTGAGAACCGGTACTGCGGATGTTCAGGCAGAAGCGATATCGCCGATTCGTATTCATACAACTATTAGAAAGGAAACCACCGTTACAATGGCATACGAGTTTATTCCCGATAACGTAAGTAAAGTCGACAATGTATTCGACGTTCTGCAGGAACGCGGCTTTATCGAGCAGACGACGGACGACGAGGGCATCCGCGAGCTGCTCGGCAGAGAGAAAGTAAAGTTCTACATCGGTTTTGACGCGACGGCGGACTGCCTCCACGTCGGTCACTTCATGCAGGTCATCATCATGATGTACATGCAGAAGTACGGCCACACACCGGTCGTTCTGATCGGCGGCGGCACCACGATGCTGGGCGACCCGTCCGGCCGCACCGACGCGCGTCCGATGATGACCACCGAAGAGATCGACGAGAACGGCAGACAGTTCAAGAAGCTGTTTGACCGTTTCCTCGAGTTCGACGAAGAGTGGAAGCACATTCCGGGCGAAGGCGTCCTCGGCAAGGGCGGAGAAAACAAAACTCCTGAAGCCGGCAAGGCGATCTGCGTCAACAACGCGGACTGGCTGCGCGACGTCAACTACCTCGAGTTCATGCGTGACGTCGGCAAGCACTTCTCCGTCAATGAGATGCTGCGCGCCGAGGCGTTCAAGCAGCGCATGGAGAAGGGTCTGTCCTTCCTCGAATTCAACTACATGCTGCTCCAGGCGTACGACTTCTACTGCCTGGCCCGCGACATCGACTGCAAGATCGAGTTCGGCGGCAACGACCAGTGGTCCAACATCCTGGCGGGCCGCGATCTGTCCAGACGCCTCATGGGCAAGGACGACTACTACGGCATGACCTTCAGCCTGCTCACGAAGTCCGACGGCACCAAGATGGGCAAGTCCCAGAAGGGTGCGCTGTGGCTCCGCGCCGACAGATGCTCCCCGTACGATTTCTACCAGTACTGGCGCAATGTCGACGACGCGGACGTCAACAAGTGCCTGCGCATGCTGACCTTCCTCCCGATGGAAGAGGTCGAGCGGCTGTCCGCGCTGGAAGGCTCCGAGATCAACCATGCCAAGGAAGTCCTCGCATTCGAAGTGACCAAGGTGGTCCACGGCGAGGAAGAGGCGAAGAAGGCGCAGGAAGGCGCAAGAGCGGCCTTCGGCGGCCGCGCTTCCAAGGAGAACATCCCGACCTTCGAGATGGACGCGGCTGCGTTCGCGGGTGAAGGCATGGGTGTCATCACGCTGTGCAAAGAGGCGGGCATCGTCCAGAGCACAAGTGAAGGCTTCCGCACGGTCGACCAGGGGGGTCTGACTGTGGCCGGCAGCAAGGTCACCGACCGCAAGATGATGATCACCGCCGATATGTTCGAAGACGGCGAACTGATGATCCAGAAGGGCAAGAAAACATTCAAGCGCATCGTGCTGAAATAAGTGTTATCAACGAATCGGGCTGCATGCTTTGTGGCCCGATCGTACTTTACCCCGGCCCGGGCAGGGCTGTTATGTGAGGAGGAAATATGGATACCCGTTTCACAGAGGAACAGATGGCTCTGAGAGAGAGAATCGCCAGGTTCGCGCAGGAGGTGCTCGCACCCGAAGCCGAACGCATCGACCGCGAAGGATTTGACATGGACCATTACCGCAAAGTCATGGATGCCGGCCTTGTCGCCATTCCGCTTCCCAAGGAAGTCGGCGGCGAGGGCATGGGCACGGTCGGCCGCTGCATCCTTCTCGAGGAGATCAGCAAGGTCTGCCCGTCCACCGCACTGTCGTATCTGGTCGGCGGGATGTCGCTGTACTATCCCGGTGCCAACCAGGAGCTGATCGACAAGTACTACATGCCGTGGGTGCAGGGCAAGATCCTGCCGGCGTTCACTTTCACCGAGCCGAATGCGGGTTCCGACGCGGCGGCGATCTCGACGACCGCGGTAGAAGACGGCGACGAGTTTGTCATCAATGGTAAGAAATCGCTCATCTGCAACGGCGCCAGCGCGGATGTCCTCAATGTGTTCGCGGTCACGGATCCGGATGAGAAAGTTTCCCGCAGCATGTCCGTCTTCTGCGTGCCCAAGGGCACGCCGGGCGTGAAGGCAACGGTCCAGCCGGGCATGTCGCTGGCCGGCGCGGAACTCGCGGAGATCGAGTTCACGGACTGCCGCATCCCTGCGAGCAACATGATCGGGGAACGCGGCAAGGGCTTTGGCATGGCGATGTCCGGCATCGCGGGCGGCCGCATCAACGCCGCTGCGTGCGCAGTGGGTATCGCGGCGCATGCTGTGGAAGACGCGGTCGCGTACGTCAAGGAGAGAGAGCAGTTCGGCAAGCCGATCGCGGCCAACCAGGCGGTCGCGTTCACGGTGGCGAAGATGCGCCGCCGGATGGAATCCGCCAAGGCACTGCTGTACAAAGCGGCGGACATGATCGACCGCAAGGATCCGGAAGCGGCGCTGTACACGTCGATGGCGAAAGCCGAAGCGACCGATGCGTCCTGCTTCTGCGCGGATGAAAATCTGCAGCTTCACGGCGGCGTTGGCTGCCTGAAAGGCTGTGCGGCGGAGCGGATCTTCCGCGACGCGCATGCGGCCCGCATTTACGACGGCACCACGAACGTGCTCGACCTGATCATTTCCAAGGAAACGCTGAAATAGCGATTCCGCACACGGAGGTGCGCCGGCAAGGCGATCCCGGCAGCCAGGGCGATTGCGGCAGCCGGACACAAAAGCAGCAAACAGCAAAGGGTTGCCCGCGGGCAGCCCTTTTCGATTCCCCAACTTGCCCGCACCCTTGAACTGTGGTATTCTCGACACGTTATGTTTAGCAATTTCGTTATTTGCATCAATGCGGTCATCCCGTTGTTCATCCTGCTGGTCATTGGATATGCCGTCCGGCGGACAGGACTTCTGAAGGATGAGGAAGTGCACAGGTTCAACCACATGGTGTTCCTGGTGTTCTTCCCGCCGCTGATGTTTCAAAACCTGTACGGCAACAACGAGGGCTTTCTTCCCAACGGGAAGCTGCTCCTCTTTGCCGTTCCGTTCATCCTCTGCGTCATCGCGCTGACGATCCCGCTCGTCAAAAGGATCGAGAAGGAACCGCGCTCGCAGGGGGCGATGATCCAAGCGGTCTACCGCAGCAACTTTATCCTCATGGGGCTGCCGGTGGCGATCAATGTCTTCGGCAAAGGCAATGTCAGCGACGTGGCGCTGCTTATCGCGGTCGTCGTACCGATGTATAATGTGATCTCCGTGATCATCCTCGAGTCCTTCCGCGGCCACAAGCCGGACATGGCGCAGATCCTCAAAAAAGTCGCGACCAACCCGATCATCCTCGGCGCAGTTGCCGGGATCATCGCGGTCGTGCTGCAGATCACGCTGCCGCGGCCGGTGGAGATCGCGGTGGAGTGGATGGCGGATGTCACGACGCCGATGGCGCTCATCCTGCTCGGCGCTTCCTTTGATATCACCACCGTAAAGGGGCAGAAGCGCAACCTCGTCTTCTGCATCCTGATGCGTCTTGTCGTCGTGCCGGCAGCCGGCCTTTCGCTGGCGGCGGCGCTCGGCTTCCGCGGTGTGCAGTTCGTCGCGCTCATCGCGATGCTCGCCACGCCGATGGCGGTCTCCTCGTATACGATGGCGGACAGCATGGACAGCGACGGGGAACTTGCCGGCAACTGCGTCATCTTCTCGACGCCGCTGTCGTGTCTGACGCTGTTCGGCTGGCTGTTCCTCTTCAAGACGCTGGGGATGTTCTAGCAGCCTGGAGTATCCTGATCACGGGGGATGTTCTGAGTTCTGATAGTGGGGGATGCACCAGGAAAACGTTTGCCGAACAAAGAAACCGCCTGCGGTTTGCTGCCGGCGGTTTTTATGTGCAGCGAAAGCCCGATTTGGTGATTTTCAAAAAAGAAACGAAATCACCGACTATTTTCAACGCTTTCAGCAAGTTGGCATCAGAAAAAGAGCCAATTTGCCGGTCAGAGAGCGGGAAACGTTGAAATTTTTCGGTGATTTTATTGTTTTTTGCGTTTTTACGCACGACAGTCAACAGTAAGGGACAGCAGCGACAGCCTACAGAGACAGCCAGCAGCGCCGGACAGCAACGCCGGACAGCAACGCCGGACAGCAGTAAGGGACAGCGCGCCGGACAGCAACGAAAGCCCGATTTGGTGATTTTCAAAAAAGAAACGAAATCACCGACTTTTTTCAACGCTTTCAGCAAGCTGGCATCAGAAAAAGAGCCAATTTGCCGGTCAGAAAGCGGGAAACGTTGAAATTTTTCGGTG
>JAILFI010000064.1 GCA_024697655.1 Clostridiales bacterium | reverse complement strand
TCATTCAAGTCATCCAGATCAACATCCGGCCTGTCCAGATCGGTATCCAGATCATTCAAGTCATCCAGATCAACATCCGACCTGTCCAGATCGATCTCCAGATCATCCAGATCGACCCCCGGCCTATCCAGACCACCTGGTTCAACTCCCGATCCAACCCGCCGGGATCTTCGCCGGATCTCCCGATCAGCCACCGATCTGGCCGGATCGGTACCCCGGTCATCTAAGCCGACCCCCGACCTAAAACTTCCATCTCTCACAGGCCGCCTGAGCCTCGTCCGCGCATAGTAGGCGTCCAGACCGACCACTTCGATCCCATCGGGCACGTTTTCCCGCGTTCTGCGATCGGCAAACTGCTCTTCCCCGGACCAACCGTCTGCAGGCGCATCGACAGGCCCGCGCAGTGTCTGCCAGGACGCTCTCTTTTTCCGTCTGCTCCTGACGACCGCCCGGATGGGCAGCGCAATAAGCAAGGCGATAAACAACATAGGGATGATCTGACTGTCCATAAAACTAGCCCTTCCTATCATATGACCCGCTGCGCTATTCAATATGATCTGCCGCACCGCTCAGTACGATCTGCCGCACTACTCAATACGATCTGCCGCACTACTCAATACAATCTGCCGCACTACTCAATACAATCTGCTGCACTACTCAATACGATCTGCTGTATTGACTGTGCAGACCCGTTTCATCATAGCACGTCAGCCGCCGCATAAAACCGCATCGGTCATTTTCGAAAATATGCATTGCTGCCGCCCGCGAACCGCTTCATAAAACCACCCGCGAGCCGCTTCATAAAACTGCCCGCGAGCCGCTTCATAACACAACTATCATGCGTGGTTGCACATCACCCAACACTTGTTATTTTTGAACAAAGTGTCAGTGGAGGTCCGCGCCCATATTTCCGGCAGTTCTGATGCTCCGCACACCATCGCAGTGGAACTTGCCACCCACTTTTTCGGGCACTTTTTACAACACCGTTTTTTGATGCCTGCTATCGCTCCCGCAGGCGGACGTTCTTCGCGCGCCGTCCGCCTGTCTGCACATCATCTGCTCATCACGCCTTGGCATCATCGCGGGCTTCACGCCCTTCCGCTGCCGATCCCCCCTTTTCCATCCATTCATCCAGCCTTTCCGTTCTGGCGCAGATGATCCGGCCTGCCCGATAGTACGGGATCCCGTCGACATCCTTGTGCCGGTGGAATGTCGCCACGCTCATGCCAATATAGGCACCGATGGCCTTTGCTCCTCTCAAAACGCTCATTCTCACTCCCCCTTTTGCAATCGGTCCGGCTGCCGCCTGTTCAGTGGCGCCGCCCGCACCATGACTGCCGCTGCAGTCCTGCTTCTTTCTCGATACCACATTAACAAATATGGTGTCCGAAAAACTTCCCTCGATCCGCTCCGGGTGATAGAATGTGAGTAGATATTTCAAAGGAGGTCCGTCATGGCTAAGAGCGGCAACCAGAAAACCAAACTTCTCCACCTGCAGAAGATCCTGCTGGAGCGCACCGACGACGACCACGGCATGACGATGCCCGAGATCATCGATGCGCTGGCAGCGCTGGACATCAAAGCCGACCGCAAGACACTTTATCAGGACTTTGAGGAACTGCGCGACTTCGGCCTCGATATCATCATGGAGAAGCGCGGCAAGCAGACCTATTACCACATCGGAGAGCGCCCCTACGAGCTGGCGGAGCTGAAGCTCCTGGTCGACAGCGTGCAGGCGGCGAAGTTCATCTCCGAGAAGAAGTCCCAAGCGCTCATCAAAAAACTCGAAGGCCTCGTCAGCCGCGAGGAAGCCAAGGAACTCCAGCGGCAGGTGCTCATCACCGGACGCGTCAAGACGATGAACGAAAGCGTTTACTATAATGTTGATATGATCCACAATGCGATCCGCCTCGACCGCGAGATCACTTTCCAGTATTTCCAGTGGAATGTCGATAAGGAAATGCAGCTGCGCAAAGACGGTGCAACCTACCGTGTGAGCCCGTGGAGCCTGCTGTGGGACGACGAGTATTACTACCTGGCCGCTTACGACAAGGAAGCCGGAATCATCAAGCATTACCGCGTCGACAAGATGCTGCGCATCCGCATCGAGGAATCGCCCCGCGCCGGCCGCGACGTTTTCGACCGTATGGACCTCTCCGCGTACTCGAAGAGCCTCTTCGGCATGTTCGGCGGCGATCCGGTCAAAGTCCGTATCGAAGCCCGCAATGAAATGGCCGGCGTGCTGATCGACCGGTTTGGCAAGGACATCATCCTCTCCCGTACGGACGATCCCGACTGGTTCCTCACCACCGTCGAAGTCCGCGTCAGCCGTTTGTTCCTCGGCTGGATCTTCGCGCTCGGCGACGGGGTCCGCATCACCGGTCCGGCGGAAGTCGTCGACATGGCACGCAGCGAAGCGGAGCGCCTGGTCGCGCAATATTCGTAAGATCACACATGACCCGCGCAGCCTCCCGACGGCTGCGCTTTTTTTATTACTTGCATATTGTCTAAACGGATCAGTTGTGGTATGCTAACTGCGGTTAGCAGAAACTAATCCATTTGGACAGCAAAGGAATCGCAAATATGAATCTCTCTGAACTCAGTGCCGGCCATTCCGCCGTCGTCACGACCGTCGGCGGCGAAGGTGCGCTCCGCCAGCACATTTTAGATATGGGTGTCACTCCCGGGCAGGTGATCACTGTGGTCAAACTGGCCCCGCTTGGCGACCCCATGGAACTCGAGATCCGCGGCTACTCCCTGACGCTGCGGCTTGCTGACGCGGAGAAGATCGAGATCCGCCCGCTCACTGACGCACAGAGAATCCAGGTCACACCGCCCGCCGGCCTCGAAATGCCCGAACAAAACGAAAGCAGCGGCGCTGCCGATGACAATGCCGCCGCAGCCGAGCAGGCGATAGACGAAGCCAGGTCGCACTGGCGCAACATGATCCTGTCCCCGCATGAACGCGAAGCAGATGCCGTATCCCGGCCGGAACCGAAAAAACCAGTCCGCGCCAGCACCCCGCATCCGGGCTTCGGCGAAGAAGGCAAGTATCATCCCAAGGGCAGCGGCGATCCGCTTCCGGACGGCACCTTGCTCGATTTCGCACTCGTGGGCAACCAAAACAGCGGCAAGA
>JAILFI010000216.1 GCA_024697655.1 Clostridiales bacterium | reverse complement strand
GTGACGAAGTGGATGATACCGCCTGCGCCGAGCGCTGCTTCTCTGGCAGCGCGCGCGGTCATGTCGTAGACAAGACCGTGGACGGACATCTTCAGACCGCCGGCTGCAGACGAAGTCGCGAGCATCTTGTCATACTCGATCTTCTCCTCGCCCATGCGTTTGCACATATCATCGAGCGCGCCTTTCAGACCGATGCGGACGTCGCCTTCCAGTACGGATGTCGGCGCCTGGCCCTGCCCCCAGAAAACAGGCTTATCGCTGTCGATGTTGATGAACGCGTTGAGTACGGTAGTGGTGGAGCCGATCTCCGCGACCAATACATCTACTTTCATATTTAGTCCCCTTTGCTTTATTTGTGATAATGATTGATTGCTGCGACTGAATCGCACAAGCGTCTACATGATATCACAGAATCCGGCAGTTTTGCACCCCCTCCGGTGGGTATTTCCGAGCCGGCACGCGGTTCTTACAAAAGAAAAGCGGGCAGCCTGCAGCTGCCCGCTCCGGAAGTCTTTATAAGACAGTCGCTGGCTTATTTGTCAGCCTTCTCAGCCTCTTCCTTTGCCTTTCTTCTGCGGATTCTCTCTTCAACCAGGAAGGAAGCAACGTCGATACCGTGGGAGTTACGGCCGAACGCAGCGTCGATACCGGTCTTGACACCCTCTTCGGGGATGACCTGTGTGCCGCCGGCAACGATGATGACGTCATCACGGATGCCCTTTTCGATGGCCAGATCATTGATCCGCTTCATATTCTTGTAGTGGATGTTGTCATGGGAAATGATGGTGGATGCGAGGATCGCTTCCGCGTTCACTTCGATGGCAGCGTCGACCAGCTTCTCAACCGGGACGGAGGTGCCGAGGTAGTGGACTTCAACGCCCCACTTCTCGATGCCGCCGTGCTTGATGTCGATGATCTCGCGCAGGCCTACGGAGTGCTCGTCCTCACCAACGGTACCGCAGACGACGACCAGCGGATGCGCTTCGATGTCGTCACGGAGTTCCTGGTCGGAGAGGTAATGCGGTTCCGGCGGAATAACCAGGTTGTCAACGTCGATGTCGAAGTCGACTTTACCCTTCATTTCGATACGGGTACCTTCCGCTTCCTGCATGACTTCGCGGGAGATGACTTCCGGATCGATCAGGCCGAGTTTCTTACCAATCTCGACAGCGACGACTTCGGAGGTGCGGCGGTCTCTCGGGATCATCATGGTGATCATGATGGTGCCGTCAGCCGCCCATTCCATCTCGGGCTTGACCAGGTTCGTATGACGATACTTCCAGGTCTCTTCCAGTCTGGTGTTGACGTTATCTTCGTCCAGTTCGTCGATGAAGACGATCTTGCTGCGGTCTTCGAAGGTGCAGCCGCCGATCAGTGCGGACGGATTCTCGGGGTCGCCGCCGTACTGCTCAACGTTGTTGTAGCCGAAGTGCGCCGTGACAGGAGCCATATAGTCTTCGTCTCTCTCGTAGATGAAGCCGTAGCCGACACCACCGTCGATCTTACGGGCGATACCGTCACCGTTACGAGCCGGGTATTCAGCGGAGTCGACGAAGAAGCCTTCTTCGACAGCCTTGAAGTAACCACCGACTTCGAGGATCTCTTCCATGAACAGGGTCGCCTTCTCGCGGAGCTCTCTGGACTTCTCTACCAGATGACCTTCCTTCTTCAGCTCGACCATATCCATCAGACCGTCCATACCGATCAGAGCCTGCTTTGCAGTGTCGCAAGCTTCGATGTTGTAGATGTGCCACGGAACGTTACGGCCTTCATCCGGTGTGATGGTGGACTGGATATCCGCGCTTGTCAGCTTGGAGATCATCATGTTCATAACATGGGTAACAGTCGCTTCACGAGCGGAGGAGTCGATGTACTTGGTGTTCATCTGCGCTCTCATGCGGTAGTTGCGCAGGAAGTCACGCAGTGCGACAGCGTACGGCAGATCGTAGTAGATGCACGGTGCCGGTGTAGCCGACGGCGGTACTGTGGACAGGCAGATGTTTTCGGGTTTGATGCCGCACAGTTCGGAGAACTTGGAGTTGATAGCGTGCTGGACGATCAGTTCCGGCATAACTTTCCAAGCGTCACGAGCGGTCGCGTTCGCGTTGTGCGCACCGTCGATCTGAGCCATGTTCGCCCAGGCCAGGATGGTCTTGGATTCGCAGGCGTCGACGAAGGAGCGGACGCAGTTGATGTTTCTGTACAGTACGTTGTACTGGGGATCCTGGTGAACGCCGTTGACGCCTTCTTCAGCGAACATGACAGCGATGTCAGGACCAGCAACGCCGGATACGTAGGAATGGTAGTTGATCGGACGGCCAACTTCATCCTCGATCAGGTCGATGGCTTTTCTCTGTGCACGGACAACCTTACGGGTGACCGGGATACCACCGATACCCTGGGGGGTACCTTCGATCAGACCATCCATGTGGGACTGGCCGGCGGTACGAATGACCATGAGGTGGTCAGCACCGTGCCATGCAGCCATTCTCATACGACGGATATCGTCTTCAAAACGGCCGGATGCGATCTCGGTGGTGATGACGGGCATCGGCTGCGGGTCCGCGCCCTCAAAGTACTTCGCCGGCGGAAGCGGAACACCCTGCTTGAGCGGCTCGGAAGCATCTCTGTATGTGAACGGGCCAACCTGTACGCCGGGAGCCGGCTTTCTCCAGGTCCAGCCTTTTCTTCTGGGTTCGTATTTATCGAGGTCCTTCAGGAGTTCTTCGATGTCCAGTTTTTCATTCTTCTTCAGCGGTTCCATCCTTATTTCCCTCCTTTGAACAGTGCGACAGCTTCGTCCCATCCTTCGCCCTTCGCGAGCATGATGCTGGCATCACGGATGGACATGTCCTT
>JAILFI010000212.1 GCA_024697655.1 Clostridiales bacterium | reverse complement strand
GAAGATGGGCGCACCGTGCGTCGGCATCAACGACAGCGGCGGCGCGCGTGTTGAAGAAGGTGTTGCAGCCCTGTCCGGTTATGCACGCATCTTCAAGAACAACACCATCTGCTCCGGTGTTATCCCGCAGATTTCCGTCATCCTCGGCCCCTGCGCAGGCGGCGCAGTTTACAGCCCGGCGATCACCGACTTCATCTTCATGGTCGACAAGACCAGCCAGATGTTCATCACTGGCCCGGCAGTCATCAAGACCGTTACCGGTGAAGACGTCACTGCTGAAGAGCTCGGCGGTGCGAAGACAAACCTGGGCAAGAGCGGCAACGCTCACTTCGTAGGTGCTACCGAAGAAGAGACCCTCGAAGCGGTCAAGAAGATCCTCGGATACTTCCCCTCCAACAACATGGAGATGCCGCCGGTCTACGAATGCACCGACGATCCGAACAGAACCTGCCCGGAACTCGAGACCATCATTCCGGACAACCCGAACAAGGCTTACGACATGTACGAGATCATCAAGAGCCTGGCCGACAACGGCGAGATCTTCGATATCTCCTCCACGTTTGCTAGAAATATCATCACCTGCTTTATCCGCATGAACGGCCAGTCGGTCGGCGTTATCGCCAACCAGCCGAAGGTCGGCGCGGGCTGCCTGGACATCGATGCGTCCGATAAGGCGGCGAGATTCATCAGAAGATGTGATGCGTACAACATCCCGATGCTGACCATCTGTGACGTTCCCGGATTCCTCCCCGGCGTTGGTCAGGAATACGGCGGCATCATCCGCCACGGCGCGAAGATGCTCTACGCATACTCTGAAGCGACTGTTCCGATGGTCACACTGATCACCAGAAAAGCATACGGTGGTGCATACGTTGCAATGTGCAACAAGGACCTCGGTTCCGACGTCAACCTCGCATGGCCGACCGCACAGGTCGCCGTTATGGGTGCCTCCGGCGCTGTCAACATCATTTCCTCCATCAAGAAGGAAATCAAAGCTGCAGCGGATCCGATCGGCATGACCAAGGAAAAGGTTGCGGAATACGAAGAAAACTTCAACAACCCGTATGTTGCTGCTAAGCTCGGCTACGTCGATGATGTCATCGAACCGGCTGAGTCCCGTCAGCGCATTATCAGTGCTTTCGACATGCTGGCATCCAAGAGAGTCAGCCTGCCGGCCAAGAAGCACGGCAACATTCCCCTTTAGGGAGGTGACAAAGCATGAGTTTAATGGAACAATTTGCACAGCCGGAAATGTTTGAAAATCTCTCTTTCGGGGAGAAAATGGCCGGCACAGGCATCACTGCCCTGATGGGCATGGGCATCACCTTCGCCATCCTGATCATCCTCTGGGTCATGATCGCGGTAATGACGCGCATCATCCGCTCCTTCGAGGGTGCAGGAAAGAAGAAGGCAGAGGCACCGAAGGCAGCTCCTGCAGCTCCGGCAGCAGCAGCGGCTCCCGCGGCGGCAGCAGCAGCGCCTGCAGCAGGTGGTGCGTCCCCTTTAGCTGAGTCCGCCTCCGACGACCAGCTCATCGCAGTCATTGCGGCAGCGATCGCAGCGGCGGAAGGCGGCGCGGCAGCTTCCAACTTCGTAGTCAAGAAGATCCAGCGCATCGCTGGTCCGGCTACAGCTTGGAACATGGCTGGTCTGAATGAAAGCTTTGATAGCAGAAGGATGTAAGTCCTGGGTATAAGGAGAATAACAAAATGAAACAGTATAACATCACCGTAAACGGCACGACTTATGCAGTATCCGTTGAAGAAGCTGGCGCAGCTCCCGCAGCAGCTCCGGCTCCGGCAGCAGCTCCCGCTCCGGCGGCAGCTCCGGCTCCGGCAGCAGCTCCCGCTCCGGCGGCAGCACCGGCTCCGGCTCCCGCTCCGGCCGCAGCTCCGTCCGCAGCTCCGTCCGCCGGCGCAGCAACTGTCAGCAGCCCGATGCCCGGCACCATTCTGGACGTCAAAGTCAAGCCCGGTCAGGCTGTAGCGGAAGGCGACATCCTCATCATCCTCGAAGCGATGAAGATGGAGAACGAGATCCTGGCACCCAGTGCCGGTACCGTCGACACTGTCCCGGTGTCGGTTGGCGCTTCCGTCAACTCCGGCGACGTTCTGGTCACGCTGGTCTAAGTTTCCGGTTTATCCTCATGGAGCGCCCGATTCGGGTGCTCCATGTTCTTTTTTGGCAATAAACGGTCAAATCATACAGAGCAAAGGAGGCAACCATGCTACTGGCTTTTGACGTTGGCAACACCAACATCGTCGTAGGTGTTTTCAAGGATGGCGAATTGATCACCAACTGGCGCATGGAAACGGACACGAAGAAGAGCGCCGATGAGTACGGGATGATCATCAGCCGTCTTTTTGAATATGAAGGATTGGACATGAAACAGGTGCAGGACACGATCATTTCGACCGTCGTCCCGTCGATCCTGTTCACCCTGCAGCATCTTTCCCAGAAATACTTCCACACGAAGGCCATCGTGGTCGAATCCGGCGTCAAGACCGGTCTGATCGTCAAGTATGACAATCCGAAGCAGGTCGGTGCAGACCGTATTGTCAATGCTGTCGCGGCGCTCAAGAAATACGGCGGGCCTGCCATCGTCATCGACTTCGGTACGGCGACCACCTTCTGCGCGATCACCGAAAAAGGCGAATACCTCGGCGGCACCATCGTCCCCGGCGTCAAGATCATGGCGGACGCTCTGGTCGAGCGCACCGCGCAGCTGCCGAATGTTGAACTGACCCCGCCCGGCAAAGTCATCTGCCGTAATACGATCGAGAGCATTCAGTCCGGTCTGGTCTACGGCAACATGGGCATCGTCGAATTCATCACCGACAAGATGAAGAAGGAGATGGAGCAGTACCGCATCAGCGACCGTCCGGTCAAAGTCATCGCAACAGGCGGCTTGTCCACGATGATGGAAAAAGGCACGAACTGCATCGACCACGTCGACAAACTCCTGACCCTGATCGGGTTGGAGATCATTTACCAGAAGAACAGAAACTGCCGCAAGAAAGAGCGGCTTGCGACCTCTCCGGAAGGCGAGGAACAGGAATCGCAAAACTAGAGCGGCCCCGACGGGCCCTGAAAGAAAGGACCCTATGCAGATCGGTACGCTGATACTGGACAATCCATTCATAGCCGCGCCGCTCGCAGGCGTAACGGACAGCGCGTACCGCAGCATCCTTTCGGAAATGGGAGCGGCGCTGACCTGTACGGAGATGGTCAGCGGCAAGGGACTCCTGTATGAGAACCGCAAGACCGAGGAACTGCTTCTGATCCGGCCGGAAGAAGGCCCCGTCAGCTATCAGATCTTCGGCGGAGAGCCCGCAGTCATGCGCGAGACGGCGCAGCGGCTTGCCGGCAGAGAGAACGCTCTTTTCGATATCAACATGGGCTGCCCGGTCCCCAAAGTCGTCAAAAACGGCGAAGGCTCGGCGCTCCTCAAGGATCTGGACCGGCTTTACGAGGTTGCCCGCGCAGTGTGCGAGGCGGCGGACAAACCGGTGACCATCAAGATCCGCAAAGGCTGGGATGAAGATCACATTGTTGCGGCTGAAGCGGCCAAAGCCGCTGAGGCGGCCGGATGTGCCGCCGTCACCATCCACGGACGCACCAGAGAGCAGTTCTACACCGGCAAGGCCGATTGGGATATCATTGCAGCCGTGAAAAAGGCGGTCTCGATCCCGGTCATCGGCAACGGCGATGTCTTTACGGCAGCGGATGCCCTGCGCATGATGGATGAGACCGGCTGCGACGGTGTCATGATCGCGCGCGGCATGCTGGGCAATCCCTGGCTCTTCCGCGAGGCGGTCTGCCTTTGGCGGGACGGAGAACAGCTCCCGCCGCCGGACGGCGAAGAAAAACGCCGGATCATGCAGCTTCATTTTGCGCGCATGATCGAAGACAAAGGGGAAAAACGCGCCGTGCTCGAGATGAGAAAGCACTTCGGCTGGTATACGAAGGGCAGACCCGGCTCGACCTCGCTGCGGCGCAAAGTGAATACGGTCACAACTGCGGAAGAACTCCGCATGCTGATCGACGACGTTCAGTAAAGATAGCAACGTGCAGCGCATGCACTGCTCCTGAGGCGAACGTTTTCAGTTCGCCGAAGGAACAG
>JAILFI010000179.1 GCA_024697655.1 Clostridiales bacterium | reverse complement strand
TCTGCGCTACTTCAAAGAAAAGACCCTCGGCAAGAAGATCCTCGTGGGACGCAAGACGCTCGATTCTTTCCCGGGCGGCCGTCCGCTGCCTGGGCGTGAGAACTACGTCCTGACACGGGACCCGTCTTTTGTGCGGGAAGGGTGTCTTGTCTGCCACGGCCTTGAAGAGGTTCTGGCACTGCCTGAGGATGTGATCATCTGCGGCGGACAGAGCGTCTATGCGGCGCTGCTGCCGTGGATCGACACGGTATATGTAACGAAAATCGATGCTGCGTTTGACGCGGACCGGTATTTCCCGGATCTGGATGCAGACCCGGACTTTGTGATGGACTGGCAGGCGGAGGAGTGCTGTGAAGACAATGGCTATACCTACCGCTTTGTCAGATATGTAAGGACAAACAGCAATGGCGAAGACAAAACCGACGCAGCCGAAACCGGCGAAGCACAATAAAGAAACTGTTCTGCCGGAAGGGATGATCGCCGGACGCAATGCGGTCTTTGAGGCCATCCGGAGCGGCCGGGCGATCGACCGTCTTTTCGTGCAGGATAACGCGGAAGGTTCGATCGGCAAGATCCTGGCGGAGGCACGGCGGCGCGGGCTGACCTGTACAAAGGTATCACGTGCGGCGCTCGACCGGATGACCGGCGGCGTAGTCCACCAGGGCGTCGCTGCACAGGCGGCGGCACACACATATGCCAGCGTCGAAGAGATCCTGCAGCTTGCAAAGGACCGTGGAGAAGATCCGCTCCTCATCCTGCTGGACGGACTGGAAGATCCGCACAACCTCGGCGCGATCATGCGCAGCGCGGAGTGTGCCGGTGCGCACGGAGTGATCATTCCCAGGCATGCGAGCGTCGGGCTGACCGAGACGGTCGCGAAAGCTTCCGCGGGTGCCATCGAATATCTGCCTGTCGCGCGGGTCACCAACCTGGTGCAGACCATGGAGAAACTCAAAGAGCAAGGTCTCTGGATCGCGGCGTGCGATATGGGAGAGTCTTTGTATTATGAAGCAGACCTGACGGGGCCGCTCGCCATCGTGGTCGGCAACGAAGGCAAAGGAATCAGCCGTCTGGTCAAAGAGCACTGCGACCTGACAGTGTCGATCCCGCTGAAGGGAATGATCAATTCACTGAATGCTTCCAATGCGGCGGCGATCATCGTCTATGAAGCAAGAAGGCAGCGCGACCTGGCGCAGGGCCGTTAATACAGTTCTGGCAGGCAGGTGGAAAGAGAAAAGATGAAACAAACGGATGAGGCGCTGGCGGCAGCCGCACAGGCAGACGACCGGCGGGCGGAAGAAGATCTGATCAGCCGCTATAAAAGCCAGGTCAGGCTTCGCGCAAAAGCGTACTATATTCTTGGAGCAGACCGGGAAGATGTCGTACAGGAAGGCATGATCGGTCTCTTTAAGGCGGTGCACAGCTATCATCCGGAGGGCGGTGCGTCGTTTGCGACGTTCGCATCGGTCTGCATCGACCGGCAGATCCAGGACGCCATCAAAGCGGCGGCGCGCAAAAAGCATGAACCGCTCAATATGTCTCTGTCGCTGGATGAAGAGGGGCCTGCCCGCATCGCGGAATCGCAGATCGGCGAAAAGGATGCTCTTGCGTCTGTGGCAGACGTACCGGAGGCGGAGGATCTGCTGGCGAAGATCAACGGCCCGTGGAAGGATCATTTCAGCGAGCTGGAGCGGACGGTCTTTGCGGGACGGCTGGCGGGGAAATCCGTGCGCGAACTCGCGGAAGAACTGGACAAAGGTCCCAAGGCAATTTATAATGCCGGGGAGCGAATGAAAAAGAAGATTAGAAAAATGGTCGAAGAGAGTGGAATGCTCCATTGACAACGGGGGCAAGACATAGTATTATTAGTCGGTAGCGTGCTGTTGTAGCTCAGTTGGTAGAGCGCTTCCTTGGTAAGGAAGAGGTTCGGCAGTTCAAGTCTGCTCAACAGCTCCAATATAGAAAAATCACTCAACATGTTTTGTTAGTTATCTTTTTCAGGAGGAGAAAAAATGGCGAAACAGAAATTTGAAAGAACCAAGCCGCATATCAACATCGGCACCATCGGTCACGTCGACCACGGTAAGACCACGCTGACGGCGGCGATCACATCCGTTCTCGCACAGAGATACGGTCTGGGTGCTGACGTTGCGTTCGATGAGATCGACAAGGCTCCCGAAGAAAAAGAAAGAGGTATCACCATTTCTACCGCTCACGTAGAATATGAGACACCGAACAGACACTATGCGCACGTTGACTGCCCGGGACATGCTGACTACGTCAAGAACATGATCACCGGTGCTGCTCAGATGGACGGCGCGATCCTGGTCGTCGCAGCAACGGATGGTCCGATGCCGCAGACCAGAGAGCACATCCTTCTGTCCCGTCAGGTCGGCGTACCGTACATCATCGTCTTCCTGAACAAGTGCGACATGGTCGACGACGAAGAGCTTCTCGACCTGGTCGAAATGGAAGTCAGAGAGCTGCTGGACGAGTACGAATTCCCGGGCGACGACACACCGATCGTTCGTGGTTCCGCACTGAAGGCGCTGGAAGATCCGGCAAGCGAGTGGGGCGACAAGATCGTCGAGCTGATGGAAGAAGTCGACAACTACATTCCGGAACCGGAAAGAGACACCGACAAGCCGTTCCTGATGCCGATCGAAGACATCTTCTCGATCACAGGCCGTGGTACTGTTGCTACGGGCAGAGTCGAGAGAGGTACCCTGAAGCTGAACGACACCGTCGAGATCGTAGGTCTGACCGACGAGAAGAGAAAGGTCGTCGTCACCGGTATCGAGATGTTCAGAAAGCTGCTTGACGAAGCGCAGACCGGCGACAACATCGGCGCACTGCTGCGTGGTGTTCAGAGAAACGAGATCGAAAGAGGACAGGTCCTGTCCGAGCCGGGCAGCATCCATCCGCACACAAAGTTCAAGGGCCAGGTCTACGTCCTGAAGAAGGAAGAAGGCGGCCGTCACACACCGTTCTTCAACGGTTACAGACCGCAGTTCTACTTCAGAACAACGGACGTCACGGGTGACCTGACACTTCCGGAAGGCACAGAGATGTGCATGCCTGGCGACAACGTCGTCATGACGATCAGCCTGATCACCGAGATCGCGATCGAAGAAGGTCTTCGCTTCGCTATCAGAGAAGGCGGCCGTACCGTTGGTTCCGGTGTTGTTACCGAGATCATCGAGTAGTATTGGCGAAATAGCCAGATTGTGAATGGAAGAAAGACCTGCGGGGTTCCCCGTAGGTCTTTTTCTGCGAAGAATCCGGGCAGTCCGGCGGCGCGGACGATCCGGCTCCGGCGCATCGTTTTCAGATGCATAGGGGCGATCGGCTGACAGCCGCCAAAATTGGGGGGAGATTTGATGAAGAAAAGAGGAAAGGATATTGCAATCGATTTGCTGGTCGATGTCGTGGCAGGGTTTCTGATCGCGATCGGCACCTATAACTTTGCAGCGGCGATGGGCTTCCCGATGGCGGGCCTGTCCGGGATCGCTCTGGTTTTGTATTATCTGTTCCATACACCGATCGGATTGGTATCAGGCATTCTGAACCTGCCGATCGCCATAGGCACCTATAAACTGCTCGGGAGGCGGTTCTTCATCGATTCGATCAAAACGATGGTGATCGGGTACATCATCATGGACCTGGTGGCACCGCTGATGCCGGTGTATGAAGGGGACAGGCTGCTGGCGGCGATCTGCAGCGGCGTGTTCTGCGGCATCGGATACGGACTGATCTTCATGCGCGGATCCTCGACGGGCGGGATGGATTTTATCTTCCTGGCGATCCAGAAAAAGCATCCGCATCTCACTCTCGGTACGATCTCGTTTGTCTGTGACGCTGTCATTATCCTGCTCGGCGCGGTCATCGCCGAGACGGGCATCGACGGTGTCATCTACGGCATGATCATTACGTTTATCCTGACGACTGTGCTGGACAAGGTCATGTTCGGCGCCAATGCGAAAAAGTTCGCGCTGATCGTCACGGACAAGGAAGATCAGATCACGGAAGCGATCGACACAGAGGTCGAGCGCGGGTCCACGCTCCTGCAGGCGGAAGGCGGGCATACCGGCTCGCCGAAAGCAGTCGTCATGTGCGCGTGCAGCAACAAGCAGCTGTATCAGGTGCGTGCGTTGGTGCGCCGCATCGATCCGGAAGCATTCATGATCATGATGGACAGTAATGAGGTCGCCGGCGAAGGGTTCCGCAGACTGTAGGAGGCAGGTGCCGGTTTCGCGGTTTCCTGTTCGCAAGAAGCGGGTTTTGTGATATTATGATACGTAATCCGCATACGGCGGAGAAAGAACAGAACAGAAAGAGAGCAACAGCGTGAGCAAATCGGTCATCCGCATCGGAAATACGAAGATCGGCGAAGGCATCCCGAAGATCTGTATCGGGATCGCGGCAGCTTCTTTTGATCTGGCGCAGGACATGCACCGCAGTCTTTCTATGGAGAAAGCGGATCTTCTGGAATGGCGGACCGACTATCTGCTCGGCGGGCAGTACGCCGACATCGACGGGGTCAACCGGACGCTCGCGGTATTCGCAAAGACCGATCCTCGTCCCGTGATCCTGACGCTGCGGACGGAGAGCGAAGGCGGAAAAGCCGCTCTTTCCTCCAGAGAGTATCTGGAGATCATCCGCGCGTACGTCACGCAGAGCGATGCAAAGATCGTCGATATCGAAGCCTTCGGCAAAGAGGACGGTGCGGACCGCGATCTCATCGCCTTCCTGGTATCGCTCGCGCACGAAAACAACAAACTGGTGATCCTGAGCAATCACGACTTTACGATGACGCCGCCGCGCAAGGAGATCGTGCAGCGTCTCAGGATGATGCGGGAGATGGGAGCGGACATCCCGAAGGCGGCTTATATGCCGCGGACGGAGGAAGATGTCTACACCCTGCTCGAAGCAGCGGCGGAAGCGAACGAAGAGCTCGATGTGCCGTTCATCGCGCTGTCGATGGGAGAACTGGGCAAACCGAGCCGGGTCTGCGGGGGCACGTTTGGCTCCTGTGTGACCTTCGGAGCCAGCGCAGCGCTGGCGACCGCCCCGGGGCAGATCGCAGCAGCAACGCTCAGCGATTACCTGCGCCAATACTACGAAACAGAATCTGAGAATGAGGAAACTGTCTGATGGATGAGATCATCCGCATGGATCATGTGACATTTACCTATCCGGCGACGGAACAGCATGATGCGTTCAACGCGCTGAATGATCTGTCCCTTTCCATCGAGAAAGGCAGTTTTGTCGCGGTCATCGGCCAGAACGGCTCCGGCAAATCGACGATGGCGAAATGCATCAACGCGCTGCTGCTCCCGTCGGAGGGCACGGTGTGGGTCAACGGGTATGATACGAAGGACGAAGCGCATCTCTGGGATGTGCGGCAGTCCGCCGGGATGGTCTTCCAGAACCCGGACAACCAGATCGTCTCTTCCGTCGTGGAGGACGATGTGGCATTCGGTCCGGAAAACCTCGGTGTCGATCCGCCGGAGATCCGCCGCCGCGTCGATGAAGCGCTGGAGGCGGTCGGCATGAGCGCTTTCAAAAAGAACGCGCCGCATCTTCTGTCGGGCGGGCAGAAACAGCGGATCGCGATCGCAGGTGCCATCGCCATGCGGCCGCAGTGCATCGTGTTCGACGAGCCGACGGCTATGCTGGATCCGAAGGGGCGCAAGGAGGTCATGAAGATCATCCGCATGCTCCACGAGGAAGGCATCACCTGCATCCTCATCACTCACTTCATGGAAGAAGCCGCGCAGGCGGACCGCATCCTCATCCTGGATGACGGGCACATCTATATGGATGGCACGCCGCGCGAGATCTTTACCGACAGAGAAACGCTCATGGCGCTTGGACTCAACGTCCCCATGATCGTGGATCTCGTTTATCAGCTGCAGGATCTCGGCATCGATCTGCCGTCCGGCATCATGGAAGAAGAGGAATTCATAGACGCGTTATGGCAATTGAAGTAAAGCACATCACGCATATCTATAATAAAAACCTTCCGACGCAGTCCGTTGCGCTTTCGGATGTCAGTTTTCGTGTCGAGGACGGCGAATTCCTTGGGATCATCGGGCACACCGGATCGGGAAAATCGACGCTGCTCCAGCATCTGGACGGACTTCTGAAACCGGACGAGGGGCAGATCCTGATCGGGGAGGTGGATATCACTGCGCCGAAGACGTCGCTGCTGGCTGTGCGCAGGCAGATCGGTCTCGTCTTCCAGTATCCCGAGTACCAGCTGTTCGATGAGACGGTCGCGGCGGATGTCGCGTTCGGACCGAAGAACCTCGGCCTTCCGAAGGAGGAGATCGAAGAACGCGTCAGAGAATCGCTCGGTATGGTCGGGCTCGACTATGAGGCGATCAGGGATAAGTCTCCGTTCGACTTCTCAGGCGGGCAGAAGCGCCGGATCGCGATGGCGGGCGTCCTTGCCATGCGGCCGCGTGTGCTGATCCTGGACGAGCCGACTGCGGGGCTTGATCCGAAAGCGCACCGCGATGTGCTGGATATGATCCGGCACTATCACAAGGCGCAGTCGGACAGTATCATCATCCTCGTCAGCCACAACATGAACGACATCGCCGAGTACGCCGACAAAGTGCTCGTGATGGACAGCGGTCGCGCCGTTATGTACGGCACGCCGAAGGACGTCTTTGCGAAGAGCGATCTGCTCCGCGGGATCGGGCTCGACATCCCGGATCTTGCCGACCTGGCTGAAAAGCTCAAGGCAAGAGGATTTGATGTCCCCGCGGATGCCTTCACCACAGCGGAAATGGCGCAGCACATCGCCGCCCGGATCAGGCGCGGCAGGAACGCTGTGTCTGCGGAAAGGGGGGAGGACGCATGATCCGTGACATCACGCTCGGTCAGTACTTCCCCGGCGAGAGCATCCTGCACAGGCTCGATCCGCGCCTCAAGATCGTGGTGACACTGGCGTATATCGTTCTGCTGTTCGTCGTCAAGGAATGGATCGGCTTTGCGGCATGCTTTGCGTTCCTGGCAATGGCGGTCGCGCTGTCAAAAGTACCGCTCAGTTTTATTCTGCGCGGTCTTAAAGTCATCTTTATCATTATTTTGTTCACGTTCGTGCTGAACCTGTTTATGTATGACGGGACGGTGCTCGTGCGGATCTGGAAACTCACGATCACGGATCAGGGGCTGTACCGGGCTCTCTTCATGGCCGGCAGACTCATCCTGCTGATCATCAGTTCCTCGCTCCTGACGCTGACGACGACGCCGATCCAGCTGACGAACGGCCTCGAGCGGCTCATGAAGCCGCTTTCCAAAATCGGTGTCCCGTCTCACGAGATCGCCATGATGATGAGCATCGCGCTCCGGTTCATCCCGACACTGCTCGATGAGACCGACAAGATCATGAAGGCGCAGCAGGCGCGGGGAGCGGACTTCGAGACCGGCAATATCCTGCACCGGGCGAAGCAGATGATCCCGATCCTCGTTCCGCTGTTCATCAGCGCGTTCCGCATCGCGCAGGACATGGCGCTGGCGATGGAAGCCCGCTGCTACCGCGGCGGAGAAGGCCGGACGAGCATGAACGAAATGCGGTTCCGCAAAAGAGACTATATCGCTGCAGGGATCCTGCTGCTGTTTGCAGGGGGGATCATCGCGCTGCGGATCCTGGTATAGACAAGTTAGCATCAACAATTTAAGAACTCCGTGTCAGAAAGGAAACCATGGATAAAACAAAACTTTCAACCAAGCACCTGCTATACGGTGCTGTGATCGCGGCGGTCTACGCCGTTCTCACGATCGTTCTCGCGCCCATCAGCTACGGCCCGATGCAGGTGCGTATCTCCGAGGCGCTGACGGTGCTGCCGGCGCTGACGCCGATGGGCATCCCGGGGCTCACATTCGGGTGTCTGCTGGCCAATCTGCTGGGGCCTTACGGGATCTTCGACGTGATCTTCGGCACGCTCGCGACACTGATCGCGACCGTGTGCTCCTATCTGCTCCGCGGCCACGACTGGCTGGTCCCGCTGCCGCCGGTCATTGCCAACGGTGTGATCGTCGGCGGTATGCTGCACTTCGCATACGGGGTGCCGGGACTGTGGGCCTGCATGGCGTGGGTCGCTGTCGGGGAGCTGATCGCCTGCTATGTGATCGGGCTGCCGCTCCTCAAATTCCTGAAAAAGTACAAACACATTTTCGAGTGATCGAACAAGAACGATGAGACAGAGAAAAGTCAGAAATCTGGATGAAAAACTGGAGCTGGTCGAAGCCTGCTATCTGCACGCGACCTATGAGACCGCAGACCGGCAGAGCGGGGACAAGGCGCCCCGTTCAGACCGCTGGGGACAGGAAGCGCCGCACCCGTGCGATCAGCGCGGCCGCTGGCGTGAACTGATCGATCCCGCGGCGGCGGACAGCGCTCTGTATGCGGAACTGGGCTGCGGCAAAGGGCGATTCCTTGCCGAGATGGCGCAGCGCCACCCGGAAGCCCTGTTTCTTGGCATCGAAGGCCATCAGGGCGTTCTGCTGCGCGCCGGACAGAAGCTGGCGGAACGAAAGACAGAGAACGCGAAACTGCTGTGCGCCTATGTCCATGACATCCGCGACTTTTTCGCGGAAGGGGAACTCGACGGCTTGTATCTTAACTTCTCGGATCCCTGGCCGAAAGCGCGTCATGAAAAACGGCGCCTGACACACCGCGCCTATCTTGCATCGTACCGGGATGTCGTGAAGGAAGGCGGTTTCCTTGCTTTCAAGACGGACAACGACGGGCTTTTTGAATTTACGCTGGAAGAGATCGCGGCGGAAGGGTATGATATCCTTGAGGTGAGCCGGGACCTGCACAACAGCGCGTATGCGGCGGAAAATGTAATGACCGAATACGAAGCCCGCTTTTCGCAGAACGGCAAGACCATCAACTATGTAAAGATCGCGCTGTAAGAGCGGTTACGACGACAAAAGAAGCAAAAGGAGGACACTCATGATCATTGCGCAGGAAAACGGTAGAACCATTCCCAAGGCAGATAAAGTATTCGCCATCAACGGCCGTGCGAAGGCCATGATCGCGGAAAAGGGCAAAGATGCGGTCGCCAACGCCACCATCGGCGCATTGATGGATGACAACGGGGATCTGATCGTCATGGAATCCGTTATGGACGCGATCAGAATGCTCAAGCCTGCGGACTTTGCGGAATACGCGCCGATCTCCGGCACGCCCGCGTTCAAGGAAGCGGTCAAGAAGGCGCTGTTCGGCAGCCATCAGACGGACCGCTTTGTCGAAGTCTGCGCCAGCCCCGGCGGCACCGGTTCGCTGCGCAATACCATTTCGAACTACTCCCAGCCCGGAGACAAAGTCATGACATCCGACTGGTTCTGGGCGGGTTACACGACGATCGTGGGGGAACTCGGCCGCAGCATCGCGACCTATGAACTGTTCACCGAAGACGGCGCCTTCAATATCGACAGCTTTGCGAACACCGCGGAATCGATCGTCGACGAGCAGGGCCGCCTGGTCATCCTTCTCAATACGCCGGCGCACAATCCGACCGGGTATTCGCTGACGGATGAGGACTGGGACAAGGTCGTCGAAGCGCTCAACCGCATTTCCGAAAAGGGCAAGATCGCACTCCTGGTCGACGCTGCGTACATCGACTTTGCTGGCGATGAAGAGGAATACCGCAGTTTCTTCAATAAGATCGAACTGCTGGGTGAAAACGTTCTGCCGCTTGTGGCTTACAGCGCCAGCAAGACTCTGACGCTGTACGGCATGCGCACAGGCGCGCTGGTATGTATGGCGCCGACTGCAGAAATCGCCGAAGAGTTCCGCCGCTGCATGGAATTCTCATCCCGCGGCAGCTGGTCCAACTGCGTCCGTGCCGGGCAGACCGTGCTGGCGAACATCTACGCGTCTGACGAACTGGTCGCGAAAGTCGCAAAGGAAAGAGAGTACTTCCGCAACATGCTGATCGCGCGCGGCAAAGCGTTCGAAGCGGCGCTGCATGAAGAGGGTGTGCAGAATGTTCCGTTTGATGCCGGGTTCTTCACCTGCGTCGAGCACGAGGATCCGGCTGCCATCAGCGCTGCGCTTGAGGAGCAGGGGATCTTCACCATCCCGCTCGCAAAAGGCGTCCGCGTATCGATCGCTTCGATCTCTGAAGAAAAATGCGTGAAGGTCGCGAAAGCGATCGCGAAACTGGTCAAGTAACCGGTACCGGACAACGCGTGAGACAGACTTTGAAAGAGCACTGCACGGACAGTGCTCTTTTTATGCGGATTTATGTTTTTTTAAGATTGCAGGCGTAAGATTGTTTTATAATGAATAAGGAGGACCCCGATGGACAGGAAAGACATGTTCTTTTGGAACGAAGAAAAGAATCGCATCGACGGGTTCGTTCCGCTTGACGGGGACGAAGCGCCGCAGGCGCAGAGCGGTTCCTCAAAAGACCCGGAGCAGTCATACGATGCGTATCTCAAGGACGCATACAGAGAATACAGGGACGAGGCGTACGGCAGCTCTGCCTATGCCCCGGCGTTTCATGATGTCCGCGAAGCCTGGCAGGAGACGGACGGCGCGGAGCCGCCTGCAGGCGGTGCAGAAACCAGCAGGGGCGGCGGAAAAAAGAGACGGCGTCCGCCGCGCATGGTGACGATGGGGATCCTGTGTCTGTGCATCGTACTGGCGGCGGTGACCGGCGCGCTCTCCGGCATCGCGGTCATGCAGCACTATACTGCCCAGAACAGCACCTCGGA
>JAILFI010000161.1 GCA_024697655.1 Clostridiales bacterium | reverse complement strand
TGAACGCTGAAGCGATCCTGGCTTCCACCATCATTTCCCATGACAACATCCACTACAAGAACATGAAGCGGATCAATGATCTGGCTGTCGAAAAGGGCATCCGTGATGACGTCATCATCGTTGCCGGCGGCACACAGGTCATCCCCGAAGAGGGTGTCAAGACCGGTATCGACGCTGCGTTCGGCCGTAACTCCCACGGTATCGACGTTGCTTCCTTCCTGGTCGAAGAGAGAATCCGCAGAAGAAAGGCAAAGGAAGAAGCTGAGAAATAAGCTCCTTTCCGCCTGAACGGATAAGAATGAAAGCGGGCAGTTGCAGGCTGCCCGCTTTTCTTTTGTAAGAACGGCGCGCCGGCTCGGAAATACCCGCCGGAGGGGGTGCAAAACTGCCGGATTCTGTGATATCATGTAGACGCTTGTGCGATTCAGTCGCAGCAATCAATCATTATCACAAACATAGCAAAGGGGACAAAATATGAAAGTAGATGTATTGGTCGCGGAGATCGGCTCCACCACGACCGTACTCAACGCGTTCATCAACATCGACAGCGACAAGCCTGTTTTCTGGGGGCAGGGCCAGGCGCCGACTTCCGTCCTGGAAGGCGACGTCCGCATTGGCCTGAAAGGCGCGCTTGACGATATGTGCAGACGCATGGGCGAAGAGAAGATCGAGTATGACAAGATGCTGGCGACGTCGTCCGCCGCGGGCGGGCTGAAGATGTCGGTCCACGGTCTTGTCTACGACATGACCGCGCGCGCTGCCAGAGAAGCAGCGCTCGGCGCAGGCGGTATCATCCACTTCGTCACGGCAGGCAAACTGCGCCGGACCGACCTGGCGAAGATCAAGGAGATCCGGCCAAACCTGATCCTGCTCGCGGGCGGTGTCGATTATGGCGAAAAAGAGACCGCGATCGATACGGCTGAAAAACTCCGTGAACTCGATTACAAGGCACCGGTCATCTATGCGGGCAACATCGAAAACCAGGAAGAGATGAAGCTGATCTTCGATGACCGCAAACTCTATCTGGTCGACAATGTCTATCCGAAGATCGACATGCTCAATGTAGAGCCCTGCCGCAAGATGATCCATAAAGCGTTCGAGGATCACATCATCCATGCGCCGGGTATGGAACACGTCCGCGACATGGTCAATGGTCCGATCATCCCGACACCGGGCTCCGTCATGGAGTGCACCAAGCTGCTCTCCGACTGCATTGGCAACGTCATGACCATCGACGTCGGCGGCGCGACCACGGACGTCCACTCCGTCACGACCGACTCCGACGATCTGGCGGCGATGATGACCACCCCGGAACCGAAGGCGAAACGTACTGTAGAAGGCGACCTCGGTCTGTATGTCAACCGTATGCACGTCATCGATTCCATCGGCGAAGATAACCTGCGCAAAAAGCTCGCGCCGGTCGATCTCGACAAGACGCTCGAAACGTATGTAGCGATTCCGAAGACACCGGATGAATTCAAGCTGGTCGAACTGCTCGCTGAAGAGGCGACCCTCAAGGCGGTCGAGCGCCACGCCGGCATCATCCGCTACGTCTACGGCCCGACCGGCCGTACGACCGTTGTCGAAGGCAAAGACCTCACACAGGTCCAGTACATCGTCGGTACCGGCGGCGCACTGACCAGACTCCCGCACCGCGTGGAGATCATGGAAGAGATCGCGAAGTACAACGAGAGCGGCATGCTGCTGTTCCCGACGGACAACGCGAAGATCCTGGTCGATAACGATTACATCATGGCGTCTCTGGGCGTCCTCTCCAAGGAGCACCGCGAAGCGGCCATCAAGCTGCTTGAACAGAGCCTGGACTTCAAGTTCCCCGAAGTGCTGGCCAAGGATCAGAAGAGCGCGATGCAGATGGCCCTTGAAGAGGCGGAGCGCCGCTCCAGACAGCTCGCCGAAGAGGAAGAGCACATCAAGGAAATGGAAGACATGGGCTACGATATGACCGTTTACAAGAACGATCTCGAGGCCCGCAAGAATAAAGGCAAGGAAGCGCATGAGATGGATTCCTCCGCGGCACCGGCAGAGGCGGCTGACGAGGCGTGCCCGCTGCCCGAAGGCGCGGCAGAGGCATTTGACAGCATCCTTGCGAAGGAGGAAGCGGAGAAGGAAGCTGCCGAGGCTGCTTTCGAAGCGCACCACAAAGCGGCTGCGGCGGATCTTAAGCCCAGCGAGCAGATGGAGCAGCAGCACGAACAGACAGCAGGCTGCAACCACGAATGCTGGCTCTGCCCGCATGTGTACTGCCCGAACAGAAAGTACAAGCGCGGCGAACCGCCGGAAGGAAGATAGTGCTCTGACAGCGCCGGCACATACGTGCTGCGCGCGGAAAACACAGTATTCGAAAGGAGTCTACAGTATGTATCCCAGAATCGTCATCGATATGAATAAACTCCGCGGCAATCTGGACGCGGTCGCAAAGATCACCAATGAGGGAGGCTGCTCCCTGATGATCGTCACCAAGGGCGTTTGTGCGGATGAAGAGATCACGAAAATGATCGCCCGTCATCCGGCTGTCTCCTACATGGCGGACAGCCGCATCGAGAACCTGCGCAAATACGCGGCCGATGCGAGAGAGCACGGCAAGCAGACCGTTCTGCTGCGTCTGCCC
>JAILFI010000149.1 GCA_024697655.1 Clostridiales bacterium | reverse complement strand
GCCGTCGATGATCTCGTTCATCAGGAGATTCGTCACCGGGACTTCCGCCGTCGGGATCAGGAAGAAATCCTTGGCAGGGACATGGAACATGTCATCTTCGAACTTCGGCAGCTGACCGGTGCCGGTCATCGCGGAACGGTTGGCCATAAAGGGAGGCAGGATCTCTTTATATCCGTGTTTCTCGGTGTGCAGATCCAGCATGAAATTGATGACGGAACGCTCCAGTCTGGCGCCGGCGCCCTTGTAAACGGTAAACCTCGTGCCGGCGATCTTGGCAGCTCGCTCAAAGTCGAGGATATCCAGATCTTCACCGATGTCCCAGTGCGCCTTGTATTCGAAATCAAACTCACGCGGGGTGCCCCACTTGCGCAGTTCCACGTTGTCGCTGTCGTCATTGCCGATCGGCACATCCTTGTTCGGCGTGTTCGGAATGCTCAGGATCGCGTCGCGCAGTTTCTGTTCCACTTCCTGGACCTCGCCGTCGAGTTCCTTGATCTTCGCGGACAGTTCTTTCATCTCCGCCATGATGGCACTGGCATCTCCGCCCTCCTTTTTGATCCGCGGGATCTCTTTACTGTCGACGCTCTGCCGGTGTTTCATCTCCTCTACTTCTTTGAGGATCTCTCTGCGCTTCACATCCAGCGCCAGGCATTCCTCGATACCGAAATCGCCTTTGCCTCTGGACTCGACAGATGCTTTCACCCCGGGAAGATCTTCTCTGATCCGTTTGATATCTAACATGTTTGCCTCCTAGAACAGATTCTTCTTATATGTGGTATACAGCGACGACAGCTCTGCCATCTTTTTCTGCAATTCGAGCTGCAAATCCGATGCCTCGTCGTACCGGTCCTCATCGAGCGCCAGCCCGATCCGCTTGAGCAGGCAGGTGTACTCCATCGTATTCTTGCCGAGCTCCCGGCGCAGCTCATCGACCTTTTTCCAGTTGAGCAGATCGATGTCCGCCGCCATTGCATCGTCGTGCAGTTTGACCGTGTCGCGGATCACATCCATGCAGTTGGGCAGGATCCTGTTGTGCAGTTCGTTCTTCCACTGCGAGAGCGCTGCCTCGTAGTACGACTCGATCGAACGCATCGGCATGACACCGTCCCGCTGGAGAACTTTGAGTTTTTCGTCATCTGACATGAAGATCTTGAGGTTCTCCCAGACGGTCTCCGGGGCTCTGCCGAAGTACTTGTCCCGTTCTTCCTGCGTATAGTCGTCAAAGACATGCTTCTCGGTGCGGTAAACGCGGTCTTTCTCCAGATAGAAGTCTTCTTCGCCGTATTCCTTCGACAGGGACTTCTCGAGCTCCGCGCTGGTCTTGCCTGCAGCAAGCACGGCTTCGATGCCGTCGAGCATCGCCAGATACGCGCCGGCGATGACCAGATAGGTGTTGCTCTTGGGGTTGGGCGCACGCATCTCAAAGCGCGTCGCCATCGGCGAATTGATATCGCGCACCAGCCCGATCAGGATCGTCCGGTTGCGGGACGGGCTCGCGACGTCGTGCCCCAGAGAGGTGACTGTGCAGACCGGCGCTTCAAAGCCGGGCTTCAGACGGTTGAACGCATCGTTCGTGCAGCTGACGAACGGATTGATCACTTCATAGTTTTTGAGGAATCCCATGATCGCGCCGTAGCCGAGCGGGCTCAGGAACTCCTTCATCGGGTCCTTATGGCTGAACAGATTGACCATGCGGCCATCCTTGAGTTTTGCCGCAAGCCCCAGGTGTGTATGCTCACCGGAACCGGCGACACCGTCGATCGGCTTGGCTGCATATGTCACCTCCAGCCCGTGCTGGCGGAATACATCGCGGACGATGTACTTGACCTGGTTCTCATTGTCGGCCGCCTGCAGCGCCTCGGTGAATTTCCAGTCGATCTCGAGCTGTTCCATGACATGGTCAAATGTCCCGGAAGAGCCGAGGCTCGCTTTGACACCGCCGACTTCCTTATGCCCCATCTCGACTTCAAACCCGTATTCATCGAGCAGCAGGAGCGCATCTTCGAGCGCGGTCCGGACCGGTCCGACGGTGCGTTTCCAGTACTGTTCCTTGAGCACCTGCGAGGTGGACAGTTCTTCGCGGCGGTCCGCTTTTTCATCCGGTGTCTTGACCCAGAACTCCAGCTCGGTCGCGGACGTCAGGACCAGTTCGTCGATGTCCTCCGCGCTTCCGACAGCAAGTTCTTCGCAAACATGCGGATACTTGCGCAGGAGCGCCATCAGATCGGTCTTGAAGGCCTTGACCGCATCCCGCAGGATGACGCGGCTGCCGACTTCCTTTGTCTCGTTGTGAACGAGGAAGGACGGGATCCGCAGCGTTCCGGTGGGAAGACCGGTCTCATAGTCCACATGCGAATAGTTCTGGTCGACATACCAGTTGACGTCCATGTCCGGAATGATATCGATCTTGGCATTGTTCAGCGTCGCGATCCCCGGAAGGACAACGGACGAACCGTCTGTCTGGACGCCGTGCTGCAGCATCTTCTCCATATCTTCCAGGAAGGCGCGCGCCGGGATCTTTTCATCCGTGTCGTGGCCGCCGATATCGACGCCTACGAAGGAAACGAACCGTACTTCCGGGTGCTCTTCCAGCGCCAGTTTGATCTCCGGCAGGCTGTGCTTGCCCGCCGGGATCGAGAACAACATTTTATCGAACTCAAAATTTCTCATCATTGATAGGAATGCTCCTCTTCTTTCTCATCCATCCACTTCCGGCAGTGTTTTTCCCGGGTCAACGGCTCTCCAGCTGCTCGAGGATATCGCCCAGCTCTTCAAGATGCTTGCCGTACGCCGCCCAGTCGCCGTTTTTCTGTGCATCGAGCGCCGCATCATAAGCGGCCTGTGCCTGCTCGATCAGTTCCGCCTGTGTCGGCGCGGTCGATTCGCCGCCGTTTTCGGTATCCTCATCGAGCTTCTGTCTGTACGAATCGCTGCTGCCTTCGCCGAACAGCGAATCCAGCGCTTCGGACAGAGTCGGCTCATACGCGATCTTGTCGCCGTAAGCCACGATGACACGCTTGACCTCCGGGATACTGGAGTTGGACGCCTCCAGATAGACCGGCTCGACATACAGCAGCGAGTCTTCGATCGGGATGACGAACAGATTGCCGCGGCTGTACTTCGATCCGGAGGAGTTCCACAGCGAGAATTCCTTCGAGATCTCGGTGCTCTGGTCGATCTGCGCTTCGATCTGCATCGGCCCGTAAACGATCTTGCTCTTCGGGAGCTGGAACAGCACCAGTTCGCCGTAGTGCTCTCCGTCGTTGCGGGCGAGCAGCAGACCTGTCATGTTCTTCTTGTCGCGCGGTGTGTACGGAATGGTGTTGACGAATTCTTCCGTCTTCTCGCCCGGCAGGTTCATGATGTAGTAGTTGGGCGTCATGGACTGCTCTTCCATACCGTAGATCTCATTGGAGACATCCCAGAGGTCCTCGTTCTGATAGAAGACCTTGACATCATTCATATGGTATCTGCGGTAGACATTCGCCTGGATCGCGAACATGGTGTTCGGATAACGGATATGCGCCTGCAGACCTTCAGGCATCTGATCCATCGTCTTGAACAGTTTCGGATAGATCTTCGCATAGGTCTGCGCGATCGCGTCGTTCTCATCGACGATGTAGTAGTCCGTAGTGCCGTTGTACGCATCGACGACGACCTTGATGGAGTTGCGGACATAGTTCGTGGTGCTTTCCTCCGAATACGGTTCGGAGTACGGGAACTTGTCGCTGGTCGTGTAAGCGTCGATGATCCAGTACAGTCTGCCGTCTACCGTGCACATGTACGGATCGGATTCATAACCGATATACGGCATGATCTTCTGGACACGGTCCTCGACGTTGCGGTTGATGATGATGCGGCTGCTCCCCTTGATATTGGAGGAGACGAGCAGTTTCATGCTGTGCTCGCGGATCGCGAACATCAGACGGTTGACCGGATTGAGCTTGATGCCCGCCGTTCCTTCGTACCGCGTGTACTTATTGGAATCGCCATCCGGGTAGTCGAACTCGTCTTCATTCGTCCCGACGATGACATAGGTGTTGGTCAACTCGCCGAAATACACTTCGGGCCGCGCGATGTCGATCTCCTCAACACGGGAGACCGGCGGGATACTGTCGATCAGCATGTCGGGCTGGCCGCTCGAGGTGATCTTATCGACGCGGGACAGCGTGACGCCGTAGCCGTGTGTGTATTTCAGGTGCATATTGATCCAGGTGTTGCTGATCTTCTCTTCGTCGATCTCACGGGTCGCAAGGAAGGTCTGCGTGTAATCGCCGTTGATCATATAGCGGTCGACGTCGACATCCGGGAAGGTGTAGTACTGACGGATACTCTGTGTCTGGTTGTAGAAGGTATTCGTCGGCGAGTAGTCATTGATACGGATGTTGGAGATCGTCGGATCGTTGTTCTGGATATCCTCCGAAGTCAGATCGTTGCTGGCCGCGAAGGGTTTGATCGTGACATCCTGCAGATCATATGCATACTGCGTGTATTCGATATTGCGTTCGAGGTACTTGCTTTCTTTGGCGATCTCGTCCGGGGAAACGACAAAGTTCTGGACAAGCATCGCGACGCCCGTACCGAGGACGCCCACCGCGATCATGACGACCGGGATCACCATGACGGGTTTGAGTTTTTTCTTCGCCATCGCTACAAGGACGGCGACGGCACCTGCCAGTGCCAGCACCATCAGAACTCTGTAGACCCACAGCGTGATGTTGACATCCGTGAAGCCTGCGCCGTAGACAGCGCCGGTATGCGTATACAGCAGACCGAATTGCTTCAGGAAATAATGGACCGCCAGCATGATGAAGAAGACGACGCCGACCACTGTGATCTGGTGCTTGCCGATCTGGAGCAGTTCGCGGATGTTGTCGTTATCCAGTGTCTTCTTGCCCGCCGCCGGTCTCTTTGCCTTTTTCTTTGCACCGGCTTTCCCACCTTTGCGCGGACCGCCGCCGAGGCTCTTGAGGAACGCCGTGAGCGGATCGTCGTTATTGATCGTCTCCCCGGTCGTGCCGTCAAATTCCTCATAAGTTTCCGGTTCTTCTTCGAACTCATCGTCCTCCGCAAAAGGATCGCCGCCCTGCGGTTCTTCCTCAACTGTCTCAAAGATCTGCGGCTTGCGCGTGCCAAGCAGGACAGTATAGTACAGGAACGTGATGATCAGGAGCAGTACCAGCCCGCCGATCACGAGGGTGTTCAAATGGTTGATGAAATCCAGTTTGAAAACGTAGAACGAAATG
>JAILFI010000117.1 GCA_024697655.1 Clostridiales bacterium | reverse complement strand
CATGCGGGCAGCGCATCCGGGAAGGAGGAATCATATGTTTCATAATTCGGGCAAGAAGATCCAGACATTTGCGATCGTTGTCTTCATCCTGAGTCTGCTGATGGCACTGCTGGGGGCAGGCGCGGTGATCGTCGGGCTCTCACAGCAGAATTACGGCGAGACCAGCGTCGGCATCATCATTGCGGGCATTATTGCCTTTGTCGTGTTTGCCTTCTTTGCATGGCTGTCTTCGCTGATGACGTATTCCTACGGGAAGATCGTTGAGAGCCAGGAGACATTCCTGGAGGCGCTGCGCAAAGGGACATTCACGCAGGGCGGACAGAGCCAGCGGCCGATCGCGCAGCAGGCTGCGCAGGCCGTGCAGCAGACACCGCCGCCGGTACCGCCGGTGCGGCAGGCTGTATGCCCCGCTTGCGGCAATCCGGTCGAACCCGGCACGATGTACTGCAAAAAGTGCGGTGCGAAGCTGCAGTAACCGGACTGCAAGACAGAAAAGATAATCCGGATGTTTTGAGACAAAAAAGAAGGACCGGGAAACCCGGTCCTTTTTTGTTATATGCAGCAATGTCTGCGGCGGGTGCTGCTGTAGAGCAGCGGTTATTTGACGGCGATCGCCATACCGGCTGTGCGGAGCGATTCCTTGTCGATTTCCCCGTCGCAGAGCACTTCCTTGCCGTTCATGAACACCCGGCGGATGCCGAACGGCTTCTTCTGGTCCGGCTCGGTATCGCGGAGTTCGTCTTCGTCGAAGACGGTCAAGTCGGCGTAGCAGCCGGGTCTGACGTAGCCGCGGTCTTCCAGCCGGAAGCGGTCAGCCCAGCCGCCTGTCATCTTGCGGATCATGTCGGGCATCGGACCGCCTTTGCCGGTCAGCGAGTCGTGCAGGAACTTCGGGAAATTGTCGTACAGCGCCGGATTCTGGACACCGTAGTCTTCGACCCAGGCGTCGGTCATGAAGAGGCAGTTGGGGTCTTTCTCGAAGTCTTCGATGATCTCGCGGGTCGTGTAAGGACCTTGGTTGACACGGCCTTTGAAATTGCTCTTCTCGCACAGATCGAGGTACATCTGGGCATCGGAAACGCCTTTTTCGACCGCGATCTGATGGACCGTCTTTCCTTCAAACTCTTCCATGCCGGGGCCGAGGTAGGCGATCTCGATATCATTGAAACCGAATCCGACGAGTTTGGTCTCGATCCCTGTGATCAGTTTGAATTTGTTGAAGTTGCTCTTTTTGCGTTTCTCTTCCGGGGACATCGACTGGTACCACGGCGGCATGATGACGGTGATGACGCTGACGCCGAGGGTCTCGTCATAGATGTCGAACATCGCGTCGACGCCGTTCGCCCTGAGGTCGCGGATGATTTTTTTAAACTCGTCCTTATCTTTGAAGGTGCTGCGTCCGACAAAGATCGCGTGGGAATACTGCAGTTTGAGCGGGGTGCCTTTGGCGACCTCGACCAGTTCGTCGAGCGCACGGAGGAGGTGTGAGCGGCCGAAGATCTGTTTGTAGGCACCGGAGACTTTGGATTCGGCGCGGGCGTGGACCGTCAGCGGCCGGTCGTACTTGACGCACAGTGCGGCGACTTTTTTGAGTTCCTCAACATCCGCGTACAGCCCCGGGTCGTACATCATGCCGAGCGAAATGCCGGCGGCGCCCTGCTGCAGCTGCTGTTCCAGGATGTCGAGCATCTTCTGCGTTTCTTCTTCGGTCAGCGGGCGGTTGACGCTGCCGCTGGCCGCGGCTCTGGCGGAGCAGTGTCCCGCGAGGATCGCGATATTGGCAGGCGCGTTGCGGTCGACGGCCTTGAAATAGTCTTCCGTCATGCCGTATTTGCCGGTCGTGTCGTTGAAAAAGAACAGCCCGCCGCCCATGAGGTCGACGTGTTCGTTGCCGTCTTCAAAGCCGATGACCGACAGGCCGCAGTTGCCGGTCACGTAGGTCGTGACACCCTGCCGCAGGAACGGCTCGAAATAGGGAAATGGATCCTTGCGGATCGCGAACCAGTCATTGTGCGAATGCCCGTCGATAAAGCCGGGGGACAGCGACAGGCCGCCGAGATCGATGACTTTGTCGGCTGCCGGTTCCTCCTGCGATGCCGCCGGGATGACCGCTTTGATCTTCTCGTCTTCGAGCAGCACAGATCCCATAAACGGATCGCTGCCGGTACCGTCGTAGATGCGGGCGTTTTTGATCAGTGTTTTCATACCATACACCTCCTGCATTGTGTGAATGGGTATCTATATTGTTCCTTCCCGGACTGCGTGCCGGTCCGCCCTAAGGTCGAGCAGGATCAGAAGCAGGCAGGCGAGCCGTACGGCAAAGCCGAAGGCAGCAGCCGGAAAGCCAAAGGCATGATTGAAAGAGACGGGGAGCAGCCGGAATACCAGATCCGCCGCGAGCAGCACGGCGAAGACTTTGCGCGTCGTGCGTCCGCTCTTGTGGTTGTCGCGAAAAAGCCGGTTGCCGAGGATGCCGGCAAACAGCGCGAGGAACAGGATCACGAAGTAAACGATGACCTCGTTGGAGGTGTACCGGTACAGCCATGACAGGAAGAGCGATTCTCCGCGCGGCAGTCCCTCGATGCCGCAGCTGAAGAGCGACGAGAATAGGCTCTTGCCGGTCAGCAGATGCGGGGTGCCTGTCACGAGGAAGATATAGAGGACAGGCAGGACCGACGTGATCTGTAAGATGCGGATGTAAAGGTCGGCCCCGGAGAGTTTCCTTCTCAGATCGGTGCCGAATGCGATTCTTTCTGTTATTCGCATGCCTGCACCTCCTCCAGTTTCTTATCGAGGAATCGCTCCTCGAAGTCCTCCGAGAACGCGGCTTCGCCGGCGATGCGGTAAACCACTTCGCCTTTCTTGATATCGTAGAACAGCACCTCCGCGTTCCGCCCGTCGGGGCGGAGGTCTCTTGCCGACATCGCGTAGAACTTGCAGAGGGCGTTTTCTTCCGGCTGGTTGGCCGGCAGCATCGCGCCCCGCACGATCACGAGCTCGCCGGAGGCGCACTGCCCCCGCAGGATCGCGTTCTCAAAGAGGGTGGTTTCTTTGAGCGCATCGAGGTCGACCAGTTCGACATCGGATTGCAGGATGCCGATGGTCGTAGGGGTGTAAAGGTTGACGTACAGCTGACCGCCGTCTGATACAGCCCCCCAGTCCGTGCCGAAATTGCCGGGGAAGACCAGCTCGGCATTGTTGACATCCATCCCTTTGACGATCCCGTTCTGCGTGAAAGTGGAATGCCGGATCGAATACCCTGTGTCGCCGACCGGATAGAATTCGTTCATGACGGAGGGATCGGTCATACGCAGGGAGGAAACGGTCGCAAAAAGACCGATCACGGAAAACGCGATCAGGATCGCAATGAGACCATTCATGGTGAGTCTTCTGTTATGCATGGCCATCTCCTTCTGCAGTTTTATTATAGCGGTTACTGCACCCGGTTGTACAGCGGGGCGACATACTTCTTCGCGCCGCCGATGATCACGAGGGCGGCCAATGCGTTGAAGCTCATCATGACGAGCATGATGGGGCGCTCAGGCAGCCAGACTGCGAGCACGCCGGCGAGCAGCTGCCCGGTCAGCGCGCCGATCATAAAGAGGAGATGAAAGACCCCGTTGAAGCGCCCCTTCATTTCGTTGGGCACATAACTCTGGGTCGCGGATTCGCGGATCGTATAGCTCGTCACACCGCCGATCCCGTCGGCGAAACACAGGATCATCATAACGGGGATCGGCAGGAACAGATAGACAGCCTGGAACAATGAGATCGTGATGTAGACGGTGAGCGCGATGGTGTATCTGTGCGCGGCCGGAAGCACGGTCTTGTAGTGGATCATGCCGCCGATCATACGACCGATAACCATCATGCCGATGACGATGATGAAGACGTACTCCCCGTTGTGGTAATGGTTTTTGAAGTAGGGCAGCGTGATGACCTGCGTGACGCCGTCGCACATCGCCATGACAGCGAAATATACGACGACCGCCATCAGCCCTTTTTCCACTTTCAGATAGGCAAAGCCTTCTTTCATATCCGCTGTGAGCTGCTGAAAACGGCCGGCATCTTTCAAGGCGGTTTCTTTCTGCGTTTCGATGTATGCCTCCTCGTGACGGATCTGCGTTTCCATGACTGCTGCCGCGAAGAAGCAGACGGCGTTGGCGATCAGCAGAGGGGACAGGCCGACCAGTTTGTACAGGAAGGTGGAGACCGGGACCATAAAAGCGGTCATTGTCTCCAGCACGCTGGCGATCGAGTAGGCTTTCTGATAATTGCCATCGGTGATGAGCAGCGGATAAAAACTCTGGTAAGCCACCTGGTAGATGCTCTCGATCGAGCCGAGCAGGAAGCAGTACGCGGCAAAAAGCGGGAACGAGAACCAGCCGGTCGCCAGAACGCCCGCCATGATCACATAAAGTCCCGCTGAGATGAAGTCCAGCGTGTAGATCGTTTTCTTGCGCGAGACCCGGTCGAGGATCGCCCCGGAAAGAAGGGGCATGATCAGCTGCGGTCCGGTATACATCATCAGGTAGATCGCGTACAGCAGTGTCGATTTGGAAATATCGAGCACCATAAGACTCATGGCAAAGCCGGACAGGGCATTGCCGAGCATGGAGATGACGCTGCCGACGGTGATGATCGTGAAGTCGCGGGTCCAGAGTGTGTTTTGTACGTGCTTCTCTGACATATCGTGTAACATTCCTATAAGAAAGGCATCTTTCCGCATGCCGGACAGATGCCTGTGTGATCACTTCAATAATGATAGCAGACTGTAAAACAGGGTGTCAAGGAATCGCCCTGCCGAAAACTCCCGCTTGCCCCGAAGGAAGACGCTGTGTACGATAAAGGTGTGAAAAGAAAGGAAGTACGGATGGAAAACGAACGGAGTATAACAACGGAAAGGCTTCTCCTCCGGCCGTTCGAAGAAGAGGACTTCGATATCCTGCACCGCCTCTACGGTGATGCGGAGGTGATGCGGTATACACCGTTCGATGCGGAATCGCCTGCGGAGTCAGAGGCGCATCTTTTGCGTGTTGTCGGGGACTGGCGGAAAACACCGCTTTTGAGCCGGGAATACGTTGTGGCAAGGGACGGGGAAAAGATAGGCCGCTGTCACATCCTGCTTGACACACCTGAAGAGGGCAGCCGCGCCATGATCGGCTGGCTGCTCGTGCAGGAGGCCTGGGGGAAGGGCTATGCGACGGAGATCGCAGAGGCACTCCTTGCCTGTTGTTTTGATACCTTGAAGACCGGTGAGGTCTACGGTCTGTGTCATCCGGGAAATGCGGCATCACGGCGGGTCATGGAGAAATGCGGGATGCATCTTGCCGTCTGCCGCAAGGCGTTCGTCCGCTACGATAAAGGCGGACAGGTGACGATGGAAGATGAACTGGAATACCGCATCCATGCACCGCGGGAAGGTTAAAGATCACTATTTGCGAGACTTTCGTACTGCCCGGATCCAAAGCGGACCGCGCTGTCGATCATGACGAACCGGAGCCGGTAACTCTCCGACTCTGTTGCGATGATGCACACCGGGACATCGGTGAAGCCGGCCGCGTCGAGTTCGCTGCGGAAGCTGTCTGTGAGCGCGGCCCATTCCGCGATCACAAGCCCGGGATCGTCTGCGTCATTGCACTCGACCCAGAGGAAGAGGCGGCCGCCTGTGATATCCGCGACATCGGTATCGTGCAGATAGTTGTAATACCCGCCGCTGTAATACCAGTCGATCAGTGCGTCGTTATCCGCCGTGCAGCCGGTCTGTTCCGCGGCGAAAGCTTCTGCATCTATAAAGGAAGAGTCTTCCGAGAGTTCGCCGGAGACTTCGTAGGGTTCTTCGTACGTGTAGTCATAGTCGGTCCCGTAATCGCTGCTGAAATCGTGGATGATATCGGCGATGACGGCAAAGAGGGCGGAAACCAGCGGGAAGAAAATAAGCAGGATCACGACGCCCAGAAGGCAGCCGCGGTTGCTGCGGTTTGCACGCGGCACTTCCCTGACCAGCGGCTTTTGTTTTGGTGCGCGCGTCTTCTGTTTCGCCGCATGCGCTTTCTGTCTGGCCGCCGAACTCTTTTGCCGCGCCGTTCCGGTCACGGTGCTGTGAGACGGGGCTTCCGTCCAGACGGGATCGTTGCCGGGGACGGAAGAATGCGCGGCGCGTTTTTCGGCGGCAGCATTGCCGCGGAACGACCACTTGCCGTGCCCGGAAACGGGCTCCTCGAGGACATGCCGTGCGGCCCTTTCCGACCGCGCTGCTTCTTCGCGGCTTTTTTTGATCCAGTCGGGTGCGTTCCTGAAGAAGCGCTTTTCGTACTGGGACAGATCGCCGTACTCCCCCGCGGCCTTTTTCGCAGCCAGTTCTTCCTGCATGCTTGCGTACTTTCTGCTCATGTCAGTCCTCCTTCAGGCCGGCTTCGGTGTCGATCCGGCGTGTTTTACGGAAATGCACCATCAGAAGAATGCTGATGAGGATGACGCATGCCGACAGTACCTGTGCCTGCTTGAAAGGTCCGATCATCAAGGAGTCCGTACGGAGCGATTCGACGAAGATGCGTTCGATGGAATACAGGATGCAGTACCAGCACGACGTCTGTCCGTGGAAGGTCCTCCTGTTATCGATTGCGAGCAGCACGAAGAACAGCAGGAGGCACCAGATGGATTCATAAAGGAAAGTGGGATGTACTTTGACACCGTCGACGGTGATCGCCCAGGGGAGGTCGGTCGGTCCGCCGTGCGCTTCGGAATTGAAATAGTTGCCCCAGCGGCCGATGGCCTGGGCGAGCGCGATGGTCGGGACCGTCAGGTCCAGCGCATTGAAGAAATCGAGTTTTTTGTGTCTGCAGACAAGCCAGGCGACCAGGAAAGAGCCGATCAGGCCGCCGTGGATCGCCAGCCCGCCGCCCCGGAAATTGAGGATCTGATCGAGGTGCTGCCCGTAGTACGACCACTCGAAAAGCACATAGTAAAGCCTGGCGCCGATGATGCCGCCCGGAATGGCGAAGATCAGGACATCCAGCATATTGTCGCTGGTCAGGCTGTGCTTCGGGGCGCGCAGACAGGTGAGGAAGACCGCGATGCCGATCGCGCACGCGATGAGGACCCCGTACCAGCGGATGTCGATGCCGAATATGGAAAATGCAATGGGGTCCGGTGTGGGCATATCTGCTCCTTATCACTGCGCTGCCGGTGCGGCCCGGCCGGGTTCATTCTACATTTTGCTATTATACCCTTGCGGCGGGTTTTATTCAAGGAACCGCCGCCCGCTTGCGGACCGTCTTCCGGCACGCTACAATGAGCAGAGAAAACAGCGGACAGAAAACAGGAAAGAGGACCTGACATGACGGATTTTACAGGTGACGAGGAATTCGCGGTCTTTGCGGAAGCCCTGGAAAAAGCGGCTAAAAAAGACGCCAAAAAACGCAGGCGGGCAGCTGTCAAAAGACAGGCGGCGGCGCTGACACCGGCATACCGCGAACAAGCCGGCAGGGCGATCGCGCAGGCGCTTCTCGAAAGCGAGGAGTTCCGCAGTGCGAAGACGGTCTTTTGCTATGTTTCCGTCGGTGAAGAGCCGGATACAGCGGCGTTTCTCGATGCGGCGCTTGCAGCGGGCAGGAAGGTCGCGGTTCCCCGCTGTCTCGGCCGTGGCGTGATGGAGGCGGTGCTGATCGAAAGCCGCAGCGATCTTTCGAAAACCGGCGCGTACGGGATCCCGGAGCCGGCGGACGGGCTGCCGGTGATCGGACCTGAGGCGCTGGATCTTTTGATCGTGCCGTGCGTTGCCTGCAGCCGGGAGGGGGCGAGACTCGGTCACGGGATGGGGTATTACGACCGCTTTCTGGAACAGTCGGAGGGGACCTCTGTGGCGCTGTGCTACGAAGCGCTGCTTCAGGAAAAGATCCCGGAAGAACCGCACGATAAAAGACCGGACCTGGTGCTGAGCGAGGCGGCGTGGTATCCCTCTGTACAAAGAGGAGAGTGAGCGGCCCCGCGCAGGGACGGCAGGGGTGAACCAATATGGTCAAAATGGTGGAGACCGGACGCGGAGCCGGTCTCTTTTGATGTCCGCACAGGGCGGTTTGCGGCACATTAGGGACACAAAAGACGGGGTTTGCGGGGCGGAAGCGGAAATGCCTCCACCATCCGGAAAGGAGTCGAAAAGCCGATGTTTTCAATGGTTTTTAGCGATTCTGAGCGGCCGTTATATAGTACTGAACACATGTTCACACACTATATGTTGTGGTTTGGTGCAAGGTGGAGGAAAAGGGCGGGAGAAAAGTGGAGTTTGGTGGCGAAATAACCCAAAAAAGAACCATAAATATTTGAAAAATGGAGCAAAGTGGAGTAAAGTGGAGTTGTAACAAAAGGATGAAGCAGTATCTTTACGTACTCGGGAGAAAGGAGGGAAGCCTGTGTTCATCGGCAGTTACAGCAATTCACTGGACGCGAAATACAGGATGATCATCCCTTCCAAGTACCGTGAGGAACTGGGGTCGAGATGCATCGTCACCATCGGCATCGACCGCTGCCTGTACATCTACCCGCTCAGCGAGTACGAAGCGCAGGCTGCCAAACTCGAGACGCTCCCCAAGATGAAGGCGGATGTCCGTGATTTTGTCCGCGACTTCTACGGGAAGGCGGAAGAGTGCGAGGTCGACCGTCAGGGCCGTATCACGATCTCCGCAAAGCTCCGCGGCTATGCAAAGATCGAGAAGGATCTCGAGACGATCGGAACGGGCAAGAAGATCGAAGTCTGGTCCAGAGACGTCTATGAGAACAGCGGCGCCGGCGCGATGGATGGCGCCAAGCTGGCTGAAGGACTGGCTGAGTATGGAATTTAGCCACGTTCCGGTACTGTACCGCGAAGTCGCCGCATACATGGCTGTCCGGCCGGACGGCATCTATGCAGACGGAACACTCGGCGGCGGCGGACATGCGGAAGCGACTGTCCGGGCGCTTGGCAAAGACGGCGTGTTCATCGGGATCGACCGCGACACGGACGCGCTTGCCGCTGCGCGGCAGAGGCTGGAAGCGCTTGGAGACGAGGCACCGTGCAGAAAGATCTTCGTCCATGACAATTACGCGAACATCAAGACGATCCTCCGGGATCTGGGGATCGGTCAGATAGACGGTGCGCTGCTGGATTTGGGCGTCAGCTCCTTCCAGCTGGACAACCCCGACAGAGGGTTCTCCTACATGCAGGACGCACCGCTGGATATGCGGATGGATCAGCAGGCGCGCTTCTCCGCGTACGACGTGATCAACGAGTACACGGAAGCGGATCTTGCGGAGATCATCCGGAAATACGGAGAGGAACGGTACGCAAGGCGTATCGCCGCCAATGTCGTCAGAGCCCGGCAGGAGGCGCCCATCACAAGATCCGGGCAGCTGGTGGATATCATCAGAGCTTCGATCCCGGCCAAGACGAGGCGGGAAGGTCCGCATCCGGCGAAGCGGACATTCCAGGCGATCCGGATCGAAGTCAACGATGAACTGGGGCTTCTGGAACGGGCGGCGGAAGACTTTCTCGATGTACTCAAGCCGGACGGCCGGCTCCTGGTGATCACCTTCCATTCGCTGGAAGACCGGATCATCAAAAACGTATTTCAAAGACGTGCAGATCCCTGCACCTGTCCGCCTGGTCTGCCCTGTGTGTGCGGCAAGAAGGCGGATATCAGAAAGATCACCCGTAAGCCCATCGAGGCGGACGGGGAAGAACGGGAAGCAAACCCCCGTGCACGCAGCGCCAAGCTGCGGGTGGCGGAAAAGATAGCAACAGGAGATTGAGATGCAGCAGGTAGAGAGGGCATACGGATATCAGGATCGCAGAAGACGCGACTATGATGTGCGGCCCCGTGTCACAAGACAGCAGAGAAAAAAGGCTGAGATGACAGCCCGGGACCGCGGAAGGGTTCTGATGGCTCTGTTTGTCGCGGGCATCCTCGCGCTCGGTATCATCATCGCAGCCGCCTACGGTGCATCGGTCAACTACAACAACAATAAACTCCGCGACAGCAATGCCGCCCTGCAGGGCGAGGTGGAGATGCTCGAGATCCAGATCCAGAGCGCCAATAACATCGCGGAGATCCAGAGCCGTGCGGAAGACGAGCTCGGAATGGCTTACCCCGGGGCTGACCAGCTGGTGGTCCTGTCGCAGACGGCAGGAGACGGCACGGTCGCGCAGATGCTCAGGTCGACAGCCAACGCGAGCCGCTGAGCCGGACGATTTCACACTGTTAACATTATAATTTCATAATAAGAAAAGCCGGACAACTTCATTATGGACCAGTTCAGTTGTCCGGCTTTTTCTTATGGAAAGGCCGTATTTAAATGGGTAGAGTTCCCACCATCAACAAAAGACGTCTGGTATTCGCCTTCATGGTCTTTTGTGCTGCGCTGGTAGCGCTGTGCGCAAGGGACGGGTACATCCAGATCGTCAAGGGGGAAGAGTACACCCGGATGGCCATGGAACAGCAGACGATGGACCAGATGGTCGAAGCCAAGCGCGGCGACATCGTCGACCGCAACGGCAATAAGATGGCGGTCAGCACGATCAAGTACTCTGTGTGGATCCGCCCTGCATCCGTCATGAATTCGGACAAAGAGACGAAGGAACTGAGGGATCAGGAGAACGCTGAAAAGATCGACACCATGGTAAACGGTCTGGCGGAGATCCTGGGAATCGATCCGGAGAAGATCCGCGCCGAACTCGATACGGACAAAACGCTGATCAAGATCGCCAAGTACCAGGAACGTGACACTGCGGACGCGATACGTGCCTGGACATTGGAGGAGAACGTCTCCGGCGTATCGATCAGCGAAGAGACCAAGCGGTACTATCCGATGGAATCGATGGCCGCCCAGGTACTGGGCAGCGTGACCGATGATAATAATGGTCTGTCCGGGCTGGAGTTGTATTATAATAGTTATCTGAAAGGCGTCCCGGGGCGCTGGATCCAGAACAAGGATGCCAGCGGCCGGTCGCTTTCCTATGGGGAATCGAAATACTATGAAGCGGAAGACGGAGCGACGCTGGTCCTGACGATCGACGTCGCGGTGCAGACGTATGCGGAGGAGGCCTGCAAAGCAGCTTATAAGGAGCGCAAAGCGGAGCAGACCAGCTGCATCGTGATGGACACCAGGACCGGAGAGATCCTGGCGATGGCCAGCTATCCCAATTTCGATCCGAACAACCCGCGTGTCCCCGGCAACAGCAAGGACGTTGATAAGTTCAACGCCATGTCCGAAGAGGATCAGCTCGACTACCTCAATCAGATGTGGCGCAACCCGCTCGTCAACGACACCTATGTCCCGGGTTCTACTATGAAGCTGGTGACGACCAGCGCGGCGCTGGAAGAAGACCTGACCAATCCGCAGGAACCGTTCTACGACAGCGGCAGTATCGATGTGTACGGAACGGAACTCAAATGCTGGAGATGGCGGGAACCGCACGGCGACGAAACGCTGACGCAGGCGGTACGCAACTCCTGCAACCCGGTGTTCGTTCAGCTGGCGCAGCGCATTGGAACGGAGAACTTCTACGCGTACCTGGCGCTGTTCGGACTGACACAGCCGACAGGGATCGATTATCCCGGCGAAGCGACATCGCAGGTACAGGATATCAAGACAGCAGGTCCTGTCGGGCTGGCAACGATGGCCTACGGACAGGGCATCGCGGTCACACCCATCCAGCAGATCACAGCAATCAATGCCATTGCCAACGACGGCAAACTGGTCCAGCCGCATCTTGTCAAAGAGATCCGCAGCGCAGACGGCGAGGTGATCAAATCGTTCGATCCGGTCATTGTCCGGCAGACCATCTCGCAGAGTACGGCGACACAGGTACGCAACATCATGCAGTTCGTCGTCGAAGACGGCGGTGCCGGCGAGGCCAGAGTAAAAGGCTGGGATGTCGGCGGGAAGACCGGCACATCCAATATCGAGGCGGAGAGCAACAAGATCATCGCGTCCTTTGTGGGCGTCGCGCCGATCGAAGATCCTGAGATCACGGTCCTCTTCATCGTCCGTGATCCGCAGGGCGAGATCTACGGCAGCACGGTCGCTGCGCCGTACGGCATGGAAGTGATCGAGAACACGATGAAATACAGGACCGTTGAGTCCATTGGAGAGAAGAGCAAGCAATGAAACTGACATGGCAGGAGATCCGGACAGCAACGAACGGGCAGATCCTGCGGGGAGATCCCGCGGCGGTTGCGGCCGGTTATGCGCAGGATTCCCGGCTCGCGGAGCCGGGGGACCTGTTTTTTCCCATTATCGGGGAAAACCGTGACGGGCATGACTTTCTGGAAGATGTGGCGGCAAAAGGCTGCCGGATGTTCCTGATCTCTCACCCGGAAGCGCTGGAGCGTCTGGAAAAAGCTGTGTGCGAGGCGGATGGAAACTGCGGGGCGCTGTCTGTGATCCTGGTGGAGAACACCGAGCAGGCACTCGTGGATCTGGCCAGGTACACGCTGGCGAAGATCGGCTGCCGCATCGTGGGTGTTACCGGCAGCACCGGAAAGACCTCCACGCGGGACATGACCGCCTGTGTGATGGCGGCGCGTTACCGGACAGGTGTGACAAAAGGGAAT
>JAILFI010000004.1 GCA_024697655.1 Clostridiales bacterium | reverse complement strand
GTCGGGACCGGCCTCTGCGATCTCGCCGATGATATAGGCGTTCTCGCCATGCGCCTTCAGGGCTTCCATCGCGGCGTCCGCGGTGTCCGGACTTACGATGATGCTCATGCCGACGCCCATGTTGTAGGTGTTGAACATGTCACGTTCCGGGATATCCCCGGTCTTCTGCAGCAGAGTGAACACCGGCGGGATAATGATCTTTGACTTTTCCACCCTTGCGCAGAGCCCGTCAGGGATGCTGCGCGGGATATTCTCGTAGAAGCCGCCGCCGGTAATGTGGCTGATGCCGCGCACCTTGGCAGCCGCGATCGCCGCCAGTGCGGATTTCACATAGATGCGGGTCGGCGTCAGCAGCGCCTCCCCGAGCGTCGTCCCGAGTTCCGGGACGTCCTGTCCGAGATCCCCGTGCTCGATGTCGAATACTTTGCGGACCAGGGAATAGCCGTTTGAGTGGATGCCGCTGGAAGCAAGCGCGATCACCACGTCGCCCGGACGCATCGTCTTATTGTCGATGATCTTATTCCTGTCCACGATGCCCACTGAAAAACCTGCAAGGTCGTAATCGTCTGCAGCCATCGTGCCGGGATGCTCGGCTGTCTCGCCGCCGATCAGGGCGCACCCTGCCTGTACGCAGCCTTCCGCAACGCCGGAGACCAGGGTCGCGACCTTCTCGGGATCATTTTTGCCTATGGCAATGTAATCCAGGAAGAACAGCGGCTTCGCTCCGCAGCAGATGATATCGTTGACGCACATCGCGACGCAGTCGATGCCGACCGTATCATGCCTGTCCATCAGTTGCGCGATGCGCTGCTTGGTGCCGACGCCGTCCGTTCCGGAAACGAGCACGGGTTCCTCCATGCCCTTCATATCCGGGCGGAACAGTCCGCCGAATCCGCCGATATCGGAAACGACGCCGTCGATAAACGTCCTCTCCACATGTTTCTTCATGAGTTTTACGCCTTCATAGCCGGCTTCGATATTGACACCGGCAGCAGCGTAGGAAGCAGAATGGGAATTTTGCATCTCTTGGCCCCTTATCGTGAAAGTTTTAGATTGGTTGCAGTGTATGACCGGTTTTGATCCCGGTCCGGCATCCGGTGCTCTTTGCCCGGCTTATTCTCTGCCTGACCAGCAGTATGTGCAGATCTTGCTGCAGTCGATGCCGATGGCTTCCAGAACGCCGTCCAGCGACTGGTAGCCGAGTGAATCGAAGCCGAACTGTTTGCAGATTGTCTGGAGAAGGCACTTGCCGCGCTCTGTCGTGGAGTCGGCATATTCATCCAGATGCTTTTCTCCTTCTTCACCTTCCAGCTCGAAGATCGTGCGCCGCGCGAGCAGGTCCATGTCGGAGTTGCCGCGGGAGAAATTCAGATATTTGCAGGCATGCATGATCGGCGGACATGCGGAACGCATATGCACTTCCTTTGCGCCGGACTCATAGAGGAAGTCGACCGTGCCCTGCAGCTGTGTTCCGCGGACGATCGAATCATCCACGAAAAGCAGCTTCTTTCCGTCGATCAGTTCCTTCACGGGGATCTGCTTCATCTTGGCGACCTGGTTGCGCACCGACTGGTTCGGCGGCATGAAAGATCTCGGCCAGGTCGGGGTATATTTGATAAACGGGCGTGCGAACGGTTTATGGCAGAAATTGGAATACCCGATCGCATGCGGCAGTCCGCTGTCCGGCACGCCGGCTACGAAGTCAACGTCCGGGAAGGTGCCTTCCTCGATCTCCTTCTTTGCCATCAGCTCGCCGTTCTTATAACGCATGACCTCGACATTGCGGCCTTCGTAGTTGGAGTTGGGATAACCATAGTAAGTCCAGAGGAAACCGCAGATCTTGAGCTGATCTCCGGCTTTTACCAGCGTCTCCATGCTGTCGATGCTGATCCGGACGATCTCTCCCGGTCCGAGTTCATATTCATCCTGATAGTCCAGCTTGTGATATGCAAACGACTCAAAGGACACGCAGTGTCCGTCTTCGTTCTTTCCGACCAGGACAGGAAGGCGCCCGTACTCGTCACGGGCCGCGATCAGGTCCCCGTTCTCCATCAGCAGAAGGATCGTCATGGAACCTTCGATCATCTCCTGCGCTTTCCGGATACCGTCCACGACGGTGTCGCCCTCATTGATCAGGGCGGCTACCAGCTCGGTCGTGTTGACTGATCCGTTGCTCATGGCCATCAGTTGGTGCCTGTGGTCGGAAAAATACTTATCTACAAGAGCCTCGGCATTATTGATGATGCCCACTGTCGTGATCGCATAGATCCCGAGGTGCGAGCGCACCAGCAGCGGCTGCGGATCGGAATCGCTGATGCAGCCGATGCCGCTCGTACCGCAAAGATCATTGAGGTCGTGCTCGAATTTGGTCCTGAACGGCGTGTTCGCGATCGAGTGGATCTGTCTGCGGAACCCGTTC
>JAILFI010000228.1 GCA_024697655.1 Clostridiales bacterium | reverse complement strand
TTCACGCGGGCGCGGTTTTTCGGGTCCTTGATGTACGTCTTCATGACGCTGTTCGGCACGACCGTCCACAGATGCTCCTCGGTGACGGCGTAGAAGTCCGCGTCCTTGTCCTCGATGTAGTCCTCGACGACCAGCCTCGCGACATTGGCGCCGGCGTTGGTGACATAGTAGTTGCTGCGGCCCTGGCGCGTGTTGATCTCGAACGCCTTGTACCTGCCGTCGCGCACGTCGTATTTGATGTCGAAATTGGAGAAACCGACAAAGCCGATCTCCTCCAGAAGCGCGCGGAACTGCTGCTCCACCTCTTCATTGTGCTCGGTGATGATGCAGGCATGGTTGCCGATGCCGTGCGGGGTGTGCTCTTCAAGCAGCACATGGCCCAGGCACATCATGCGGACCTTGCCGTCTTTGCCGGAATAACTGGTCAAAACGCGCATGGCGCTGTCATCCCCGGGGATGAACTCCTGGACGATGAGCGCATCATTGTATCCGGCCGTATAGATATCGATCAGGATGTTCTGGAACTCCTTGTAGTCCTTGGCGATGTAGACTTTTTTCTGCCCCTCGAACGGGTGCTTCCAGTACTCGATGCCGCTCGCCGGTTTGACGATGTACGGCGCTTCGAACGGCAGCTGCACGTCGATACCCATGTCTTTGCGGTGGATGAAAGTCGCCGGATAGTCTACCCCGTGTTTTTCGCACAGCTGGTAGAACTGTTCCTTATCGATCAGACGGTCCATAAGATCCACGTCGATGTACGGCGCCACGACATTCTCCGGGAAGTCATTCTTGAAGCGCGCGGCGAGTTCCACGTAGCTGTCGCCGCAGCCCATCAGGATGACGGTCTCGTCTTTGTGTTCGTTGGCGAACTCACACACCAGACGGTGGAAGACCTCCGGCACGTCCGCCTGTTCATTGGCAGTATAGCGGATGATCTTGCTGTCCATGCACGGACCGGACGGGTACTTGCCATAGCAGAAGGAAACGATGCCGTAGGCTTCGTGAAAAGCCCTCGCCACGCTGTATACATTGATGTCGCCTGCAAAAAGCAGGGGCTGGAATTTCTTGTTCACGCTGTTCTCCTTTATGCCGGGACGCCTTCCGTCCCATCTTAATCATCGTACCACGAATAAGACCGCAGAGCAATTGCCCTGCGGCCTTAAGAAATGCTTATCCTTTGTGTCAGCCGCGCGCCTTAGCGGTCCGCTGCGCCAGGACTGCTGACGCGGGAAATGCCGCGCTTCTGACTAGTTGTACTTGAAGAAGCCTTCGCCGCTCTTCATGCCGAGTTTGCCCGCACGGACCATCTTCTTGAGAAGCGGATGCGCGCGGTATTTGGGATCGCCGAACTCTTCGTACAGGACATCCATGATCGCCAGGCAGACGTCCAGGCCGATCAGATCGCCCAGTGCGAGGGGGCCCATCGGATGGTTGGCGCCGAGCTTCATGGCATTGTCGATGCCCTCCGCGTCGGCGACGCCGTCAGCCAGGATGCCGATCGCTTCGTTGATCATCGGGATCAGGATGCGGTTGACGACAAAGCCGGGCGCTTCCTCGACTTCGACCGGGGTCTTGCCCAGTGCCTTCGTCAGCTCAAGGATGGTTTCCTTGGTCTCTTCGGACGTTGCCAGACCCTTGATGATCTCGACCAGTTTCATGACCGGGACCGGGTTGAAGAAGTGCATGCCGATGATCTTGTCCGGTCTCTTGGTGGCGGAGGCCAGCTCCGTAATGGAAAGAGAGGAGGTATTGGTCGCGATGATGACATCGTCGCGAACGAGTTCATCCAGCTGTGCCAGCAGAGCCTTCTTGGACTCCATCTCCTCGAGCGCTGCTTCGATGACCAGATCGACGTCCTTAACGACTTCGATGTCCGTGCTGCCGTGGATGCGGCTCATGATCTCGGTCTTCTGATCCTCGGTGATCTTCTCTTTTGCGACCATCTTGGACAGATTCTTTTCGATCTTGGCAAGACCGCCGTCGACGGACGTCTGTCTTCTGGCTCTCATGTAGACTTCATAACCGTTCTGCGCCAGGACCTGGATAATGCCGGCACCCATAGTCCCGGTGCCGAGTACACCGATTTTCATCATAATTCAAACCTCCTCTTTATATTAATTGTTAAGGTAAGCACAAATTGTTAAAACTTTAACTAATTGCTTATCCTCATTTTACCACTTTCGCCCTTCCTGTAAAGGGGGGCGGGCTAATCCATAAAATTCTGTATTTTTGCAAATACCGCTGTTCAATACGGCTTCGCGTTACGCGTAATACAGATTGGTCGTTACGTATTCCGGATCGCAGGTCACGTCCAGGCCGATCGCCTTCAGGCTCTGCTCGTCGCGGTCGGAGAGGATCGCGGTGCAATGTGCCCGGCACCCGCGCAGATCGCTCAGCTTCTGCGCTGCAGCCTCGGCGGACGGGTTGGTCGCCGCGGAGATCGTCAGTGCCATCAGGATCTCCTCCACGTTGAGGCTGGTCCGGTCGTGCAGCAGAACCTCTGTTTTGAGTTTCTGGATCTCGTTCAGGACCATCGGCGAGATCAGGTGGATGCCGTCGGAAAGCCCTGCCAGCTTTTTGACCGCGTTCAGAAGGGCTGCCGCCGCCGCGACCATTCGCCTGGAGCTTCTTCCCGTCACGATCGTACCGTCCGGCATTTCGAGCGCCATCGCGACCATGTTCTCATATTTCGGATCAATGGCCGCCTTCTCTTCCTGCAACGCGTGCGCGGCTTCGATGACCGAACGGTCTTCGACCTTGACGCCCAGTTCGTCCATGAGCAGTTTGCAGCGTTCGACGCTCTGCGGGCCGATCTTGCCTTTCTTGTAATCGCACTGTGCGATCAGATACCGGCGGATGACCTCCTGACAGGCCGCTTCCCGGCAGACCGCATCGTCTGTGATGCAGAATCCTGCCCGGTTGACACCCATGTCGGTCGGCGATTTGTATTCGGCTTCCTGTCCGGTGATCTTCTCGATGATCCTCTTCAGGACGGGGAAGACTTCGAGGTCGCGGTTGTAGTTGACCGCCGTCTCGCCGTACGCCTCCAGGTGGAAGGCATCGATCATGTTGACATCCCTAAGATCCGCGGTCGCCGCCTCATAGGCGATGTTGACCGGGTGCTTGAGCGGCAGGTTCCAGATCGGGAAGGTCTCGAACTTCGCGTAGCGCGCTTTCACGCCGCGTTTGTTATCGTGGTAGAGCTGCGACAGACAGGTCGCGAGCTTGCCGCTGCCGCCGCCGGGGCCGTTGACAACGACCAGCGGTTTGGTGACCTCAATGTACGGGTTGGCGCCGTAGCCCTCTTCGCTGACGATCGTATCGACGTCCGTAGGATAGCCCTTCGTGAAGGTGTGCTTGTAGACCCGGATCCCCCGGCGTTCTAACCTGCGGATGAACATGTCAACGATCGCATTGTCCTCATACCGGGTGACGACCACACTGTTGATCGAAAGGTCCCACTTGCGGAACATGTCGATGATGCGAAGCACTTCGAGGTCGTACGTGATGCCGAAATCCTGACGGGTCTTGCTCGTCGCGATATCGCCCGCGTAGACGCAGATAATGATCTCCGCCTGGTCTTTCATCTTCTGGAGCAGCTTGATCTTGGCATTCTCATCAAAGCCGGGCAGAACGCGCATCGCGTGCTTGTCCTGGACCAGCTTCCCGCCGAACTCCAGATAGAGCCGCCCTTCCTTTTCGCGGATCCTCTCCAGAATGTAGCGGGACTGCTCTTCAATATACTTGTCTGCATCAAATCCGATCTTCTGCATCTCTTCCCTTTCTGAACTACTTTGCAGCGATTGGTCCGTCCGTTATGAGCGGACGCTGATCTTCAGGCGGCTGCGGCCTTCCGCCAGCCCTTTCAGACTGATGTTGTAGTCGATGTCCACATCTCCGCCGTCTTCCATTGTAACATTATTGACCAGTTCATTGGTGAGGACTTCCATTTCGATCGGACCGAAATCCGTATCGTAGTAGCCTTGGTAACGCTTGCCCTTCTCAAAATGGATCTCGGTGTCCACCCCGATCGACTTGCCTCTGCGGGTCATGCGCACTTTGTCGGGTTCCAGCTTGAGCCGCGTCCGGCAGCCCGGCATGCCCGTCAGATAGCTCTCATCGTACGTCAGATAGAGGGTCCCGTTCCGGTCGTACAGTTTGCCTTCCGTCACGAACTCCATCGCGTCGTCTCCTGTTTCGTCATAGGCGTGCTGTCCGGTGATGGTCAGAACGACTTCCTTCATTGCTTTCCTCCCTCGAGTGTTTTGATAAGACCGGTCAGTTCCTCTCCGGAAAACCGGTACTTGCTGCCGCAGAACTGGCAGCCGAGTTCCGCGCCGTCGTCTTCTTCCACGAGCCGGCGAAGATCGCCGAGCCCGATCGTGGCGAGCGCGCTTTTCATCTTTTCTCTGCTGCAGTCACACTGCCAGCGGATGTCCCGGAATCCAAGCGTGCGGGGATAGTACTGTTCCGGCACGTTGGCAAAGATCCGGTCGCGGAGCGATTCCAGAAGGCCCTCGCCGCTCAGCCCCGCCTGTTCTCTGGTAAGACGCAGGCTTTCCGTGATGGGCGGCATGCTCCCGAGAAGCGATTCGAGCGCCTCGATCGCCCCCTCCTGCGCACCGGGCAGCATCTGGATGAAGAGGCCGCCCGCGCATTCGACGCGGCTGTCCGTCCCGATGCGTACACCGAGCGCGAACGAAGTGTTCTGCTGTTCCGATACATAATAGTAAGCCGTCAGGTCTTCCGCGATCTCCCCGCTGACGAATGCGATCGTTCCGGACCAGGGCTCCTTAAGACCCAGGTCCTTGATGACGGTCAGCTCACCTTCGCCCAGCGAAGCGCCCACGTCCAGTTTGCCGTTCGCCTTGAGCGGCAGTTCGACGTCCGGGTTCGCGATATAGCCTTTGACCGCGCCGTCGCCGCGCCCCACCGCCAGGATCTGTCCTGCGGGGCCGTCGCCGCGGAAGTTCACGGTCATGCGGTCGTCTTCCTTTTTGAGGAGCAGGCTCATGATGCCCGTTCCGGTCAGAACACGGCCGAGGCCCGCCGTCGCCAGCGGGCTCGTATGATGAATGTCCTGTGCAGTCTGCACAAGCGCTGTCGTATCTGTCAGATAGATCCGGTACGAACCGCTGCGGTCCACACCAACCAATGTATTTGCCATACCTTGGGAATGCCTCCTGTCTTACATTTCTTCTTCCATGATCCGGCCGACGATGTCCTCCTGCTCGTCGAGCAGTTTGCGGACATCCTCTTTCGTCTCCGCCCGTGCGAACACGTAAGCCTTGATCTTCGGCTCCGTCCCGGACGGACGGATGATCGTCTTTTCGCAGTCGCTGCGCGAGAATTCCAGCACGTCCGCCTTCGGCAGATCGCCGATGCCGTCCAGGTAGTCCAGTACTGCGAAGTCCTCCGGGAAGAACGCCTCTTTGTTCTCCCGCAGTTCCTTCATGATGCGCTGCATCTTCGCCGCGCCTTTCATCCCCTCAAAGGTGAAGCCGCGCGTCTCTTCGCGCATGTATCCGTATTCTTCGTAGATATCCCAGAGCGCGTCCGTCAGGTCCATGCCGCGGCTTTTGTAAAAGCCCGCCATCTGCGCGATCAGCACAGCCGCGCTGACGCCGTCTTTGTCCCGGACGTGCGATGCTGCCAGGTAGCCGTTGCCCTCTTCAAACCCGAAGAGGAACCGCTCTCCAAGATCGTCCATCTTCTGCCCGATGTACTTGAATCCCGTCAGCGTCGTTTCCACGCGGACGCCGTACTTTTCGCAGATCTTGTCGATCAGCGGGCTTGAAACGATCGACCGCACCATGACCGGGTCCTCCGGCAGATCGCGGTTGGCGCACAGATACTGGCAGAGCAGGATGCCGATCTGGTTGCCGGTCGGATACCAGTAACGGCCGTTCGACACGCGTACCGCGACGCCGACGCGGTCGCAGTCCGGATCGGTAGCCAGGACCAGATCGCCGCGGACCTTGTCGCAGATCCGCGTCCCCTCGGCGAATACATCGATCCGCTCGGGGTTGGGGATCGGGCAGCCGGGGAACGTGCCGTCCGGCGTCTCCTGGGATTTGACTTTATAAAGATGCCCCACGCCCGCCTTGAGCAGCGTGTGCGTCACGAACCGGTTGCCGGTCCCGTGCAGGGGCGAGTAGACCACCGTCAGCAGCTCTGTCCCGCCGGCGGGCAGAGACTGCCGGAGCGCTTCCTCCATATACTCGTCCAGAACACTGTCGTCGATGTACCGGAACAGCGGGGAGGACGTCAGCCCGAACGCCAGTCCTCTGATCTCCTGGAAATAGCCGAGGCGCTCGATCCGTTCCATGATCAGGCGCGGTGCGTCGCCCACGATCTGGCATCCATTTTCGTCGTAGACCTTATACCCATTGTATTCTTTCGGGTTGTGGCTCGCGGTGATCATGATGCCCAGCGTGAGTCCGAGCCGGCGGATCGCATAGGAAAGCGACGCCACCGGGGAGATCTCTCTGTACATGAAGACCCGGATCCCGTTGGCGCATAGAACGCGCGCGGTGACTTCGGCAAATTTTTTGGAATTGATGCGGCTGTCGTAAGCGATGGCGCAGGATGGTCCGTTCTCGCCTGCCGGCAGACTGTTGAGATAGTCCGCCACCCCCTGGGTCGCGCGGGCGACGACATGCACGTTCATCCCGGTCGTGCCGGGGCCCATCTTGCCGCGGATGCCGGACGTGCCAAAAGAGAGGTCTTTATAGAAAAGGTCCTCGATCGCTTCGTCGTCCTCCGCAACAGCGAGCAGTTCCTTGCGCAGATCTTCGTCCAGATCTCTCTGGCGCAGCCATTCTTCGTATTTTTCTCTGCTGGTCATTTAATTGGCCTCACGGCGGTTCTTATCCGGGTTGCGGGTCAGTTCGATGATGTCTTTCATGTGGTCGTCGCTGGCCTGCCGCGCCCGGTCGGGGTCGCCCGCGAAGATGGCATCCACGATCGCTTTGTGCTGGTCGGGGACTTTGATGAATTTCTCAAAACTATCGTAATACAGATAGCGGAAACGCAGCACGAGTTCATACAACTGATCGATGACGTTGACGAGGATCTTGTTCTTGCTCCCCTTGACGATCAGCGAGTGGAAGTCCGTATCGAACTTGATCAGATCCACCGTGCTGCCCTCTTTGACCGCCTCGTTGTACAGATGCTCGACTTTGCGCAGTTCCTGCTTTTCTTCGTCTGTCATATACAGTGCTGCCCGGTAGGCTGCAAATCCTTCCAGATTTTCGCGCAGTTCGAGGATCTCGAGCATGTCTTCCATTGAAACGCGGGAAACATACGCGCCGCGCCGCGGCTCGATGACGACCAGCCCTTCTTTCTCGAGTTTGTGGATCGCCTCCCGGATCGGCGTTCTCGAAACACCCATCTGTTCGGCCATCTCGACTTCCATGAGCCGGGTGCCGGGCACGATGGTGCCGCGCAGGATCTGCATTTTCAATTCTTCATATACGATCTCCCGCAGTGGCCGGTGGCTCTTGATGCCCAGTTCAAACATGATGCCCTCCTTCTTCTCGATGCTGCGGTGCGCGGGGCGTTACACGATCGTCCTTGTCAGGATCACCTGTGCGTCCATGCCCTGCAGCGCATGATATGCCCGCCGCACTTCCTCCGCCTCCGGGGCGATAAGGAAAACGGTGGGGCCGCTGCCGCTCATCAGAGCGACACCGTTTTCGATACATTCTTGTATTTTGCATTTTGTATACGCAACCTCATGATACCGCTTGAGCGTGTAAAGTTCAAGGGTGTTGCCCATTTTTGAACGGGCGCTGAAGAGGTCATGTTTGTTTAATGCAAGAACGACCGCATCGATATCCGGGCGTTTCGCGGCCGGGTCCGGGACGGCTGAAGAGGCCTCTCCGGCTGCGCCGTATCCCAGGATCGCGTCGATGCCTTCGTAGGCATCTTTTGTGGAAACGCCGATCGGCGGTTTGACCAGAAGAAGGTGGGCGTCCACCGGCGGCAGGACGGTGATCTTTGTCCCCGTGCCTTCGCCGAGTGCGCAGGCAGCTGCCAGCGGGTCGTCTGCCATGCCGAGCACTTCGTTGACGCGGGCGGCGCCCATCACGGCGAACGGCACGTCCGCGCCGAGGCGCGCGCCGGCCGCAAGCAGCTCCGCCAGATCGAACCCCGCTCCCCACAGCGCATTGCATCCGAGCAGGACAGCCGCGCCGTCGGCGCTGCCGCCGGCCAGCCCTGCAGCCATCGGAATATGCTTCTCGATCCGGATGGTGAGTTCCCCGCGCGGGACCTCTCTGCCCTTCTCCTTCATCGCGGCAGCGAGCCCCGCCGCCGCTTTCCAGGCGAGGTTGTGCGCGTCGCAGGGAACGGACGGATCATCACAATACAGACGGATCCGGAACGGCAACGCAGCATTCTCCGTATCCGGCGCGGTGCCGGCCGGCGCTTTACGCCATTCCAAAATAACAAGATCATGCAGCTCGATGAGCTGCATGATCAGTCTGACATCGTGATACCCGTCAGGCCTCTTTGCGAGTACGTCCAGGGATGGATTGATCTTGGCGTGGGCTTTCAGGGTGATCGTTTGCATGTTGGCTCCTCTTACCGGCGTATCAGTTCTTCGGCGCTTTGTAGCCGCTGCCTGCCTCGGAGATCGGACGCGGACGCGGAACGCGCAGATTGTCGTTCTTGGCCTCTTCGGCTTCTTCCTCGTCTTCCTTCTCGCGGCGGGCCTTCTTCGCCTCTTTTGCTTCTTTCGCCTCGAACTTTTCTTTCTTTTTCTTTTCCTCGGCGACGATATCTTCTACGCTCTTGCCGGTGCGTTTCGCTTCTTTATACGGATTGACCGCTTCATAGCCGGTCTTCTTTTTGCCCTCTTCCGTTTTCTTCTTCGCGTCGCGCATCGTAAAGAACAGCATACCGCCGATCATGGCGACCATCATGCCCATGGAGATGATCATGGAATTGCGCGGGTTGAGCGTGGTGAACTTGACGGTATACGGCTCAGCCAGTTCGTTGCCGCTCACCGCGACGAACCCTTCATCGATCGTCAGGGTGTATTCCGAATTGCCCTTGATATCTGTCTTCGAGTTGTTGGGATCGGCAAGCACCAGCATAACGGTGGGGTCCTCAGCACTGAAGACGACCTGCGTCGGCACCTTGTTGCCGTCCTCGTCTTTCATGGAGCATTTGCCAATGTTGCCCGGCGCGTTGTCCGTGCTGTAGATCTCCTCCGAGAAGAAGACTTTGACGCCCATGTTCTCGATCGCCATGCCGGTGTCGCCGTCCTTCGGCGTCGTCGATACAACTTCGAGACTGCTCTTCGCGCCAAATGCGGTGACCGTCATCGCACCTGCCAGGATCAGTGCCAGAACCAGGATCGCGCCGATGCGCTTTGCCCTATGTTCCCTCTTCATATTAGTATTGCCTCCTTTAGGACCGCCTTTCCGGCCGGTCTTCCTTCCGTTTTCTCACCCGCGTCTTTCTGAGCGCGGCGAAGAAATCGCGGATCAATTGACTGCACGTCTGTTCCATCATGCCCCGGCGCACCTTGACGCGGTGGTTGAGCCGGTCGTCCTCCACGATGTCGTAGAGCGAACCGCACGCCCCGGTCTTCGGATCTGCCGCGCCGTAGATCAGTTCCTCGATCCTGGCCAGCACGATGGCCCCTGCGCACATCGAACAAGGCTCCAGTGTCACGTACATCCGGCAGCCGGTAAGCCGCTCGTGTCCGGTCTTCCGGACCGCCTCGCGGATCGCCAGCATTTCCGCATGCGCTGACGGGTCATGGTCCGCTTCGACACAGTTGTGTCCGCGGCCGATGATCTCTTCGTCTTTTACGATGACACAGCCGATCGGTACATCGCCTGCCTCACCTGCCATTGCCGCCTCTTTCAGGGCCTCGATCATGTACTTTTCCATACGCCCAACAATAGTATCACAATTCGGGACCGTGTTCAAGAATTAACAGAGAACCGTTCCTCCTCTGCTTGAAAAAGCCACCCGCCGGTAGTATGATAATCGCGAATTACCATGAAAGGAACGGATTATGCTGCTCGACATCCTCGTTTTACTGATCATCATACTGGCAGGTGTCCTGGGCTACCGCAAGGGGTTCGTCCACACGCTGATCCACACGGTCGGCTGGGTCGGCGCGGTCGTGATCGCCTACCTGATGATCCCGTACGGGATTTCCTACGCAAAAAATAATACCGGTCTGTACGACTGGCTTCACGGTGTCGTCGAAAAAAAGTTTGACGTATCTCTTAATGCGATCGATGTCACGACCAACAGTCTGCCCGACAGCATTTCTTCCGTGATCGACGACTACTCCACCGATATCATCAACGGGATCTCCGATCAGATCACGCAGATCTTCGGAACGATCCTGGTCTTTGTCATCCTGTTCTTCCTCGTGAAGATCCTGCTGTGGGTCATCCTTCACTTCTTCTCCAAAGATTACAACGACGGATTCACCAACTTTGCGGACGGGCTGTTCGGTATGCTGTTCGGTTTCCTGCGCGGCGCCATCCTGGTGCTGGTCCTGCTGGCCGCCATGCTGCCGCTGATCAACGTCATGTCAACAGGGATGACGGAGGCGCTCACCAGCCAGCTCGCGCACTCCCACATCGCGGGACACATGTATAATGAAAACTTTATCCTGATGCTGCTCCAGACGCACTTCGGCTGAGCCGCTGCTCCCGCTGCCGCGCTTCGTGTGCCGGATCAGTCGGTGATCTTTCTCGCTACGATGATGAACCGCCCTTCCTCCGCGCTGTATTCGCAGGTGGACAGGGTAATGAGCTGATCGCCCCATACCGGCGTGACGCCTGTATCATAGATCGAAAGGGCCTTGACCCCCTGCACATACGCATCGAAGGACGCCTCATCCGTGATGGAGGCGTATTGATAGTACTTGAAAACGTCCGCGTTTTCCGGATAGATCTGCGTATAGCAGACCGCCACGACCTCGTAAACGCCCTCCCCTTCCAGCGTATCGAAATGGATGGTCCTGTGTTCATCACAGAAGGATTGATCGTCGTATTGCAGGATATCGTGGAACATCGTTCCGTTCTTCATATTGTGTCCGTAGATCAGCCAGTTGGAGGAGCCGGGGATCGCGCTGTCCGCGTCGAGGAACGGCGTGCCGGCCATGCTCTCCTCCTTTTGGAAGTTGCGGCGCAGATAATACTCCGGCTCGTTGGGCGTCCACATGACCGGATAGTCGACTCTCGTCCCTTCGATCCGGATCCACCCGGCAATGTCCGGGTTTTCTTCGTGCAGTGCCGCCACGTCATGCCCGCCGTCCACGGTCAGCTGCCGGAACGCGTTCTCCGCCTGCTGTCCTTCGATGTGATGCAGCGTAAGATACCCGGCAGAGCCGAGGAACACGAGCAAAGCGATGACAAAAATGATACGGCGGATGATCTTCATAGCTGGTCCTTTCCGGCAGACACTGTCTGCAGCGCATTCATTATATAAAACCCCCGCCGGGATAGCAAGGCGCGGCGGGCGGGTCGAATGTGCAAAAGAAGGAGCGATTCCGCCTGTGGCAGATTGAAATCGCAATATCCGTTTGATAAAATATTTACATCTAATACAATTCTGCGACCGGACATTCGCCGCGCGGCGGTCCGGGATGAATGAGAGGATAAAGACTATGAAACGCATTGTAACGCTGATCGCCCTGCTGGCGATGATGACATTGCTTGTGACCGGACTGGCCGGCTGCGGCGGGAGCGAAGGAGGCGGCACGGACACCATGAAAGACCCCGCCGCAGGCAACTGGTACATCGTTGACGGTTCCGACATCACGACGCTCAAGCTCGACGGGACCGGCGGCGGTTCCCTCGGCGGCGACAGTATTTCCTATTCGCTCGACGGCGATACGGTGTCGCTGACGATCGACGGAGAGACAGTCGACGTGACCATGGGGGACAGCGAATAC
>JAILFI010000226.1 GCA_024697655.1 Clostridiales bacterium | reverse complement strand
GATCCCTTACAAGATCTACCTCACCGAGCAGGAGATGCCCAAAGAATGGTACAACGTGCGGGCGGATATGCAGAAAAAACCCGCGCCCCTTCTCAACCCGGGCACCGGTCAGCCGATGACCGCTGAAGAACTTGGCGGTGTGTTCTGCGAAGAACTCGTCAAGCAGGAACTCAACAACGACGACCGCTACATCGAGATCCCGCAGAAGATCCGCGATTTCTACAAGATGTACCGCCCGTCCCCCCTCGTCCGCGCGTACTGCCTGGAAGAAAAACTTAAGACGCCGGCGAAGATCTACTACAAGTATGAAGGCAACAACACCAGCGGCAGCCACAAGCTCAACTCTGCCATCGCGCAGGCGTTCTACGCGAAGGATCAGGGTCTCAAAGGCGTGACGACCGAGACGGGTGCCGGCCAGTGGGGCACAGCCCTTTCGATGGCCTGCGCATACCTCGACCTCGACTGCAAGGTCTACATGGTCAAGGTCTCTTATGAGCAGAAACCGTTCCGCCGCGAAGTGATGCGCACCTACGGCGCAAGCGTCACCCCCTCCCCGTCCGATACGACGAATGTCGGCCGCAAGATCCTCGCGGAGCATCCCGGGACAAACGGAAGCCTTGGCTGCGCGATCTCCGAAGCCGTCGAAGAAGCGGTCACACATGAGGGTTACCGTTATGTACTCGGCAGCGTCCTCAACCAGGTCCTGCTGCACCAGTCCATCATTGGTCAGGAAGCCAAGATCGCGATGGACAAATACGGAATCAAGCCGGATGTTATCATCGGCTGTGCCGGCGGCGGCAGCAATCTCGGTGGACTCATCGGCCCGTTCATGGGCGAAAAACTGCGCGGGGAAGCGGATTATCAGATCATCGCGGTCGAGCCCGCCTCCTGCCCGAGCTTCACAAGAGGCAAATACGCGTATGACTTTGCCGATACCGGTCAGGTCTGCCCGCTCGCCAAGATGTACACGCTGGGTGCGGACTTCATGCCCTCTCCCAACCACGCCGGCGGTCTCCGCTACCACGGCATGAGCCCGATCCTCTCCGAACTGTACGATGAGGGTATGATGGAAGCGCGCGCGGTCGAACAAACCTCCGTCTTCGAGGCAATCACTGAATTTGCGAGAGTAGAGGGCATCCTGCCCGCGCCGGAATCCGGTCACGCGATCAAAGTTGCCATCGACGAAGCGAAGAAGTGCAAAGAAACCGGCGAAGAGAAAACGATCCTGTTCGGCCTCACCGGCACCGGTTACTTCGATATGTACGCGTACGCGGCATTCAATGACGGCAAGATGAGCGATTACATCCCGACGGACGAAGAACTCGAAGCCAGTTTCGCGAAACTGCCGAAGATCGGCGAATAAAACGGTTCGTGATCAAGCCGGCATCACAACGGCATGGCGGGGGCGTTTCCAAAGTTCTGAAAAGACGGCGGCAGCGCCCTCTTTTCATTCGTCTGTGATTGTCACAGCCTGTTTTGCCATATATAATAATGAGCAAGCTATTCTGAATACATCTGGAGGATAATAATGAAAGCCATCATCACCGTCGTCGGCAAGGATATGGTCGGCATCATGGCAAAGGTCAGCAATGTCGCCGCGGAAGCCAACGCCAATATCCTGGAAGTCACCCAATCCGTTCTGGAAGGTTATTTTGCCATGATCATGCTGGTCGATCTGTCAGCGGTATCCTGGAGCATCGACGAACTGCAGACCGCGCTCAGAAAGAATGCGGAAGGCATGCAGATCCACGTCATGCACGAAGATATCTTTACGAGCATGCATCATGTGTAAAGAAGAATACCCAGTAAGCTTACATTTCAGCTATTTGAACGGAGAACACTATGCTCAACGTATCTGATATTTTAGAGACCATATCGATGATCGAGGATGAAAATCTCGATATCCGTACGATCACTATGGGGATCTCCCTGCTCGATTGTGCGGATAGCGACATCGACCGTTCCTGCGAAAAGATCTATGACAAGATCCTTCGTCTCGCCGGTAATCTTGTCGCGACCGGTGAACGGATCGAGAAGAAATACGGCATCCCCATCGTCAACAAGCGCGTGTCTGTGACACCGATCGCGATGCTGCTCGCCTCTTCCGGCGGCGATCCTGTGAAGTACGCTGTCACACTTGACAGAGCGGCCAAGGCCATTGGCGTCAATTTCATCGGCGGTTATTCCGCCCTTGTGCAGAAAGGTTTTTCCGCAGGTGACAAAGAACTGATCGCTTCTATTCCGGAAGCACTGGCGAAGACGGACTATGTCTGTTCTTCTGTCAATGTCGGCAGCACGAAAGCCGGCATCAATATGGACGCGGTCGCCATGATGGGTAAAGTCGTGCGCAGGACCGCGGAAATGACAAAAGACCGGCAATGCATCGGCGCCGCCAAACTGGTGGTGTTCTGCAATGCACCGGAGGATAACCCGTTTATGGCGGGTGCCTTCCACGGTCCCGGCGAGCCGGACTGCATCATCAACGTCGGTGTCTCCGGCCCCGGTGTTGTCCGTGCCGCGCTTGCGAAAATGGATGATAAAGCAGACCTTCTTATGGTTGCTGATAAGATCAAGAAGACAGCGTTCAAGATCACGCGCATGGGACAGCTCGTCGGTTCCGAAGCAGCGAAGATGCTCGGTGTCCCCTTCGGGATCATCGATCTCTCTCTTGCGCCTACTCCGGCGATCGGCGACAGCGTTGCGCATATCCTGGAAGAAATCGGACTTGAGCAATGCGGCAGCTGCGGAACGACGGCAGCGCTCGCGATGCTCAACGACGCCGTCAAAAAAGGCGGCGTGATGGCCTCCGGCCAGGTCGGCGGTCTTTCCGGCGCTTTCATCCCTGTTACAGAGGATCAGGGCATGATCGATGCAGCGCGGGCAAAAAGTCTCTCTATCGAGAAATTAGAGGCCATGACAGCGGTCTGCTCGGTAGGTCTGGATATGATCGTCATTCCCGGCGACACACCTGCGGAAGTGATCTCCGCTCTGATCGCTGACGAAGCGGCGATCGGCATGGTCAACAGCAAGACAACGGCAGTACGCGTCATCCCGGCCATTGGTCTGAAGGAAGGCGAAGAACTCGATTTCGGCGGTCTGCTCGGCAGAGGCCCGGTCATGCAGCTTTCAACACTCTCTCCCGCCAAGATGATCGCTCGCGGCGGCAGGATCCCCGCCCCGATGCAGAGCCTGAAAAACTGATCCGCGAAATAAGCAGAACGCAAAAGAGCATCCTGTCTGAGGATGCTCTTTTTCTATTATGAAGGTGTCAGTCGACAGCTTTCATCGATTCGACCATATCGATCTTCCGTATCTGCGGACGCATGATCAAATTGACGAGCAGCGTGAACAGGATGGTGAACCCTGCCGCGATCAGATAACTCTGCCAGTGGATCGTTCTGCCGAACATGGCGGCGGCGACCTCCACCGTAATGATGATATAGTGATGCAGCCAGATGCCGACAGGCATACCGACCAGAATACCGATGACAGCCAGGATATCCACCTCTCTGAAGATGTAGGCGGATACTTCGGGACGGTAAAAGCCGAGAACACGGATCGTTGCCAGTTCTTTGCGCCGTTCGCAGATGTTGACGTTCGTCAGATTGTACAGGACGATGATCGCCAGGGCGGCAGAGGCCACGATCAGGACAAGGATAATATAATCGATGCTCTTGACGGATTCCTCGAAGTTGTCGCTGACGACCTGCGTATCGACGATATACAGAACTTGGTCGCTTTTAAGAAGCGCTTCCGCTGCTGCGCCGTCCTGCCCCTTCTTCCCTGCGCGGATGTAAAGGGTCGTGTAGGACGGCGATTCATCAAATAACGATTCGTAGTCTTCGGTGTACATGTAAACAAATGACCCGATATAGTTCTCGCAGACGGCAGTCAGAACGACTTCCTGTTCTGTCCCGTCATCTGTTGTCAGCTGCAGGGTATCCCCCGGTCTGACGCCGAGGCGTTCCGCAGACTTTTCGGTCAGAATGACGCTCCCTTTTTCATACGGGATCGGTGTATGTCCGGTCCGCTCACGGAGTGTGATGTAATCCTCGAGTGCATCCGGGTCCTGCGGGATCCGGAATGTGCTCTCTTCTTTTTTTCCGTTTGCCCGGATCGTGACGGGTGATTCACTGAAGGCGCACCATTTTTCTGTCAGGGAGGCATCCGCAAGGATGGCCGCCAGCGTTTCGTCCTTTTGCACATCCTCCGGCTGATCGATCTCTGCCGCATAGTCGTAATGCGTGACTTCTCCGTACTGCAGTAAGACAAGGTTGCCGATGCTGTCGCGTATGCCGAAGCCCGCGAGCAGTAGCGCAAAGCAGCCGGCAACACCGATGATGGTCATCAGGAATCTCTTTTTATAACGGAAGATATTGCGCAATGTGACCTTGCGGCTGAACGGCAGTCTGCGCCACAGCGGACCGATCCGTTCCAGCAGGATCCGTTTGCCTACCTTTGGAGCTTTCGGCAGAAGCAGTGCTGCCGGTTTTTCGCGCAGCATATCCCTGCACGACAGCCAGGTCGCCAGAAGGATCATTCCGGTCAGCCCTGCTGCTACAGGAATCGCAACACCGGGGAGCACCGGGGTATCGATGGGCGGCAGCACGTACATCATCGTATAGGCATTGCTGATGACTTTCGGAAAGAAGATGCACCCTGCCGGGATCCCGATCAGACAGCCGGCAGCTGATGCGGCAAAACCGTAAAGGAGATAGTACCGCAGGATAGCGCCGTTGGAGTATCCCAGCGATTTCAAGGTCCCGATACGGCCGCGTTCCTCCTCGACCATGCGGGTCAGGGTCGTCAGTGCAACAAGGGCAGCGATGATAAAGAAGAACACCGGAAAGATCTTGGCGATCGCGCCGATCTTTGCGCTGTCGCTGTCGTATTCCGACATGCCGATGTTGTCGCTGCGGTCGCGGATGATCCACTTGCCGTCTTTGATCTTATTGATTTGTTCAAGCGCATCCGTCAGTTCCTTCTCTCCGTCCGCCAGTTTTTCCTCCGCCTCGGCCTTCGCTTCAAGGTATTCTTTCTCTGCTTCGTCCAGGGCGGCTCCGTTTTCTTCGAGCAGACGCGCGTTTTCTTCGAGTTCCGCTTCTCCGCTGATCAGTTCCTGTTCACCGGTGTTCAATTCGTTTTCTTCGCGGCCGAGCAGCTCACGGGAAGCATTCAGTTCGTTCTGTCTGCTGTTGAGTTCGTTCTCCGCTGCGGTGATTTCGGCGGCACCGTTTTGCAGTTCCTGTTCTTTGGCGTTCAGTTCCTGCTCGGCAGCATTCATCTGCGCTTCCTGCTCATCCAACGCTGCAGCTGCCTTGTCGAGAGCCTGCTCTTCCGCTGCGAGCTGCTCTCTGCCCTGCTCGATCTGCTGTCTCGCTGCCGCAGCCTTTGCCATCCCGTCGTCGTAAGCAGCGATCATGGCGGTCTGTTCTTCGGTCAGCGGGTACCCGGCAGCCTGCGCAGCACGCAGTTGTTCGACCGTATCAGCGATCTGCGCCAGCTGCGCTTCCTGTTCCTGCAACGCTGTTTCCTGTTCATCCAACGCTGCCGCCGCATTGGTCAGCTGACTGCGGCCGTCCGCGATCTGTTTGCGGGCATCCCGGATCTGTGTGCGGCCATCTGCGATTTGTTCTCTTCCGTCACGGATCTGCGACGTTCCTTCTTCGATCTTATGTTTCTGCGTCCCGATCTGACGCCGCGCCTCATCGATCTGCGCCTGTCCGTCCGCCAGCTGCGCTTTTCCTTCCGTCAGCCGGTTCCTGCCGTCTGCGATCTTTGCCTTTGCTTCCGCCAGTTGTGACCGGCCTTCTTCGAGCTGCTGCCTGCCGTCTTCCAGTTTTGTCCGTCCGTCGGCGATTGCTGCTTTGGCATCGTCAAGCTGCGCATAGGCATCTGCTTTTTCTTTCTCGAACTCTTCGCGTGCGTCGTCGTATTCTTTCCGCGCGTCACTGCGGATCTGCTCCGTGCGCATCGCAGCGCGCTGTTCCCCGAACGGTTTGAGTCTGTCCGTCACATCCCCGATCAAAGAACGATAGGCATCGCTGTAGGTCTGCAGTTCTTTTCCGCCTGTAACGGTCGCATAGATCGCTGTATAGTGGTCCAGATCAAAGCAATTCTCCGGCACGTACATGGCCATGACCATCGTCCCGTCACCGACGCTGGACGTATCCCCCATCATGTGCATGAACTGTGGTGTGCGGACAATACCGACGACCTTGAACGCATCCTTACGGAGCGATTCATGCAGTTCCTCGACCCCTTTGTTCTGCGGGTCGATGGTAAAGACTTCACCGACAGGGATCACGTACGCATACTGATTTGGCACTTCGATCACACACTCATCCGCGGCGGCCGGCAGTCTTCCCTCGATCAGCTGAACACGGCTGACCGCTTTCTCATCATTGAAATCCTCCCCGATGACCCGCGTAACGTAGCTTTCGTCAACTGAACTGCGCATCAGCATATCCAAGGAGTATTTGCCTGCTGCCCGCTCGATATACGGTTCCTGCTCCAGGGCGGTCACATCTTCTTCAGTCAGGCCGAGTGTTCCCTGAATCAGGAAATCCATCGCGTTCTGCTCATCAAAATACTGATCCGCGCCGGTCTTCATATCCGGTTCGGACGACAACAGTCCGCAGAGAAAACCTGTTCCGAGCGCAACAATACAAAGAATGGCGAGGAATCTGGAAACCGTCCCCCGAACGCTCCGCCGCATCATTCTGCTGTAAGTCCTGCCGCCTTTCATTGCCGTCCGCCGTTTCTATCAGGTCTCAGTCTGTCCGCGTACTACCATTCGATGCTTTCGATCGGTGCCGGCGTTGCGTTGATCTGCTGTTTGACAGCCTGTCCGTTTTTGATCATGATGACCCGGTCAGCCATTGCTTTCAGTGCCGAATTATGGGTGATCACGACGACCGTCTTGCCGGTATTCCTGCAGAGGTCATAAAGAAGCCGCAGAATCGCTTTGCCGGTGTTATAGTCGAGTGCGCCGGTCGGTTCATCACAGAGCAGGATCTTCGGGTTCTTCGCGACCGCGCGCGCGATGGCGACACGCTGCTGTTCGCCGCCCGAAAGCTGAGCGGGGAAGTTGTCCATGCGGTCCGCAAGTCCGACGCTGGTCAGTACTTCCTCCGCGCCGACCGGGTCTTTACAGATCTCAGAAGCAAGTTCGACGTTCTCCAGAGCCGTCAGATTCTGAACCAGATTATAGAACTGGAAAACAAACCCCACGTCGTACCGTCTGTAGGATGTCAGGGCATGTTCGCCGAGCGATTCGATGTGGCGTCCGTCCAATATGACCTGCCCTTCGTCAGCTATATCCATACCGCCGAGAATGTTGAGCAAGGTGGTCTTGCCGGCACCGCTTGGTCCGACGATCACACAGAACTCCCCCTGCTCCACTTCAAAAGTCATATGATCGAGCGCAGTGATGCGCTGCGGTTCACTGCCGTAGTATTTGCAGACATTGTCAAAGGTGATATAGGCACACATCTTTCCGGCACTTCCCTTCCGGTCCGCCTGCCTGAAGGCAGGATTAATCGCTTTTCATTACCGTGATTATACTGTATAATTTTGTAGTTGGCTATTCTTTTGACCGAGGTTTAAAAAGTGACAGACAGACTTAAAAATGGCTCAGAAAAACGGCTTCTCCGCACGATCACTGCGTTCCTGCTGACAGCGATCTGCCTTTGGAGTGCCGGTACGGCTGATGTTTCAGCGGATACACCGGATCCATCCGATATCTCGTTGTACTCGCCGTATGCAGCTGTCTACTGCACGGATACCAATTCCTTTCTTTATGAACTGAACGCGGATAAGCGGATCTATCCGGCCAGCACGACAAAGATCCTGACGGCGATCGTCGTTCTTGAAAACGCGGATCTGGATACTGTCGCAGAAGTATCCATGAACGCGGTCTACGGTATCGATCCCTCTTCCAGCCATATCGCGCTCGATGAGTACGAGCACGTGAAGATCCGGGATCTTCTGTACGGGCTCCTTCTGGCTTCAGGCAACGACTGCGCGGTCGTACTTGC
>JAILFI010000192.1 GCA_024697655.1 Clostridiales bacterium | reverse complement strand
CGCTCTGATCGGTTTTCTGACAGACTGGCTCTGGTTCAAGGAGCTGGGCTACGTCAGTGTGTTCTTCAAGAAACTGTTCACACAGCTCAAGATCGGCATTCCGGTGTTCGTCATCGTGACCCTGCTGACCTATGTGTACCTGAAGTTCCTGAAGGGCAATTACTACAAGCACATCGACTCGAACGACATCGACCGCAGCAAATCGGTCAACAAGATCTCGTGGGCACTGTCGGGTATCTTTGGTATCATCGCCACCTACTTTTGCACCACGACGCTCTGGTTTGAAGCGCTGCAGTTCTTCCACAGCCAGGACTTCGGCAAAGAAGATCCGATCTTCGGGCTGGATATCTCGTTTTATGTCTTCAAGCTCGACTTCGTGAACCATCTGAACTCGTTGGTCATCGGCGGACTCGTTCTGCTGCTGATCCTGACGGTCCTGTACTACACGATCCTGATCGGCACGCGCAAGCCGCAGATCTTCGAGACGGTAGACGAATCGCAGGAAACACAGGGTGGCGATCCCTTTGCGGAAGACGACGATTTCGAAGAAGAACCGGATACCTACGAGGAATTTGACGGCTCGACCGGCCAGTCGATCAACAACGACGATCCGCTCACCGCGTTCCTCAAGAGCCTCGGCAATGGCCCGCGCAAAGGCGCAAAGGGCGGTGCGAAGAGAAGAACCAGAAAACCGTCCGGCGGCAAGAAGACGCTGGATAACGACAATCTCCGCGAACTGCTCCAGATCGGCAAGCATCAGCTCACGGTCGTCGGTGTTGTCTTTTTTATCATGCTGGCAGTTCACTATTTCCTGAAGCAGTTCACGCTGCTGTACACCCATACAGGAGCTGTCTACGGCGCCGGCTTCACAGATGTCAATATCACGCTGTGGATGTACCGCGTGCTGATGGTCCTGGCGCTGGCAGGCGCTGTGGCGGTTCTGATCTCCATGGCCAAGAAAAAGCTCAAGCCCGTCCTCACCATCCCGGTGATCATGATCGCGGTCGGCATTCTTGGTACAGGGGTCGGCATGCTGGTGCAGAACTTCGTGGTCTCGCCTGACGAAATCGCCAAGGAAAGCAAGTACCTGGAGCGCAACATCGAATACACCCAGTATGCATACGATCTGCAGGATGTTACGATCAAGCCCTTCGCGGCCAGCAACGATCTGGATTCGGAAGATATCCGGAACAACGAGCCGACGATCTCCAATATCCGTATCAACGACTACTCGCCGACGAATACCTTCTACAACCAGACACAGAGTATCCGTCAGTACTACACGTTCCCGGATGTTGACGTCGACCGTTACCAGATCAACGGCGATTACACGCAGACCTTCCTGGCGACCCGTGAGATCGACGAAGAGAAGATCAGCAATACCTGGATCAACACCCACCTGAAATACACGCACGGCTACGGTGTCACGCTGTCCCGCGTCGACAAGATCACTTCGAGCGGCCAGCCCGACATGCTGATCGACAGCATCCCGCCTGTCTCCCGTGTTGAAGAGATCGACATCGCGCGGCCGGAAGTCTATTTCGGCGAACTGACCAACACCTACGTCATCGTCGGAACGAATGAAGACGAGTTCGACTACCCGGACGGCGATTCCAATAAGTACACCCGCTACGAAGGTACAGCGGGCATCAAGCGCAGCCCGGTCAACCGTCTGATGTTCGCGATCCGCGAGCACAGCATGAAGCTGCTGGTATCCTCCAACATCAAGAGCAGCAGCCGCATCATCATCAACCGGAACATCGTTGACCGTGTCCAGAAGATCATGCCGTACATCGGTTACGAATCCGATCCGTACATGTGCACGGTGGACGGCAAGCTGTACTGGATCATCGACGCGTACACAATGAGCGACAAGTTCCCGTACTCCGAACCGTATTCGGATGAGAGCACGACGAACTACGTCCGCAACTCTATCAAGGTCGTTGTTGATGCATACAACGGCAGCACGGACTACTACGTTGTCGACCAGAACGATGCGATCGCGCAGACCTATGCGAAGATCTATCCGAAACTGTTCAAATCGATGGATCAGATGCCTGAAGGTCTGAAGTCGCACATCCGCTACCCGAACACCATGTTCGCGATCCAGGCGAAGGTCTACCGCAGATATCATATGAACGACGTCAAGGTCTTCTATCAGAACGAGGACCTCTGGGATGTCTCCAATGAGATCTACGGCATGGAAGAGCAGTCCATGACACCGAACTACTACATCATGAACCTGCCGGGCGAGAAGACGGAAGAATTCGTCAACATCATTCCGTACACACCGCGCGACAAGAAGAACATGACCGGTGTCCTGCTGGCGCGTAATGACGGCGAGCACTACGGCGAACTGGTACTGTTCCAGCTCCCGAAGAGCAAGATCGTCTATGGCCCGATGCAGATCGAAGCGCAGATCGACCAGAGCACCGAGATCTCGAAGGAATTCTCGCTGTGGAACTCCTCCGGATCGAAGTACAGCCGCGGCAATCTGTTCGTCATTCCGATCGAGGATTCGCTGCTCTACGTAGAGCCGGTCTATCTGGAAGCGTCCAACTCCAGTATTCCGGAAGTCAAGCGTGTCATCGTGGCGTACGGCGACAAGATCGCGTACGAACCGACGCTGTCCGAGGCGCTGGATTCCCTGTTCGGTGAAGGCAGCAGCGACAGCTACCGTCAGAAACTCGATGAAGACACCGAAAACGGCGGCGAGTCGACGGCACCGACGCAGACAGAGCTGATCGAACAGGCACAGGAAGCCTACGACGCAGCGCTCGACGCGCAGAAGAACGGCGACTGGGCGGCCTACGGCAAGCATCTCGAAGAACTCGGCGAGATCCTCGAACAGCTGGAAGACCGTTAATCAACCAGAGAGAATAAGAGGGAAAAGGGGTTTTAAAAAGTTAATGCGTGCATTTGATTTTGATAAAATGCTATTCTCGATCCCGGCAGACAAACACAGTCTGCCGGAGATCAAGCTGGCACTGACGGAGCATCCTGAAGTGCGGTTTGTCTCGTTCGTCGGTGTCGATATCGGCGGGCACGATACAGATGAGAAGATCCCCGCCAGAGCTTTTCTGGAGGATATGGAGAAGATGCTTGCGAACGGTGTCCAGACGGACGGTTCCAGCGTTGTGCTCCCGGGGAT
>JAILFI010000181.1 GCA_024697655.1 Clostridiales bacterium | reverse complement strand
CTATCTGCCTGCGACCATCAAGGAAGGACCGCTGATCGTGGCGGTCTCCACGTCGGGCACCAGCCCGGCTTTCGCGCGGAAGATGCGGCAGGAGATCGAGAAAGAACTCCCGCCGGACATCGGGGAGATCCTGGAGCGGATGGGCTCGTTCCGCGCGGATCTGATGCAGCGCCTTCCCACGCAGGAAAAACGGCAGGTTGCCTACGAGGAGATCCTCGGCTGGCTGCTTGCGGATCACAACCAGACAGACGATGAAGTGATCGAACAGATCATCACGCATTACGAAACAGAGGCAAACGAATGAAGACACTGAAGCTGGCGACACGCGCCGGCAAACTGGCCCTGGTCCAGGCAAACCACGTCAGGGATCTGCTGGCGGAGCAGGGCGTTGAAGCGGAGATCGTCAAGGTTTCCACCAAAGGAGATCAGGATAGAAAGTCCTCGCTGCGGTCGATTGGCGGCGACGGTCTTTTTGTGCGGGGCATCGAGCAGGTGCTCCTCGCAGGGGAGGCGGACATCGCGGTCCACAGCAGCAAGGATCTGCCGTACGAACTGGCGGACGGACTCATCATCGCGGGTGTTCCGAAGGCGGCTGCAGCGGAAGACCTGCTGCTGATCCCCAAGGACAGGTCGCTGGAAAGTGTCCGTGCGGCGGGCAGGACACCGGTCATCGGCACCGGCAGCGCAAGACGCCGTCATTATTACGCGAAGCTCGATCCGGATGTGACGTTCGCGGAGATCCGCGGCAACATCACGACCCGTGTCGAAAAGCTGAGGCGCGGCGATTACGATGCGATCATCCTCGCAAGAGCGGGCCTCGACCGCATCCACTTCGACCTGTCGGACTTCGAGGTGCGGCATTTCACGGCGGCCGAGATGGTGCCGTCCTGCTGCCAGGGCATCCTGGCGGTGGAGTGCCGCGAAGCGGATACGGAGATCCGCGAGGTGCTGGCGAAGATCAGCGACGCGAAGACGCGGCAGCGGTTTGACATTGAGCGCAGGCTGTTCCGCGGGATGCAGGCGGACTGCTCCGTGGCGGCAGCTGTGCATGCGCAGATCGGCGAGGCCGGGCCATCCGGCGATGCGGCACTGACACTGTACGCGCTTCTCGGCGAAACGGAATCGCTCCATCAGGGCACCTGCGCCGAAGCGGAATCGCTCATCGCGGCGGCGCTCAAGGATCTTGGCATCTGAAAATGAATGATACTTCGGAAAGGAAGAGAGATATGAAAGGACAAGTCGTACTGGTCGGCGCAGGCTGCGGCAGCGGGCTCATCACCCTGCGCGGGCTGGCGGAGATCCGGCGGGCGGAGGTGCTCGTCTACGACGATCTGCTGGATGACGCGCTCGTCGCGGAAGTCCCTGCGGATTGCCGCTGCATCTACGTCGGCAAACGTTCCGGCCGGCACAGCATGAAGCAGGATGAGATCAACGCCCTGCTGATCAAAGAAGCGGAAGAAGGCAACTATGTTGTCCGGCTCAAAGGCGGAGACAGTTTCGTCTTCGGGCGCGGCGGCGAAGAGTATCTGGCACTCGAAGAGCGAGGCATCGCCTGCCGTATGGTGCCGGGCGTGACCTCCTCGGTCGCGGTCCCGGAGAGCCTGGGCATTCCGGTCACGCACCGCGGCGTGGCGCAGTCGTTCACGGTCATCACCGGCCACACGGCAGCGGAAACGGAGGAAGACTATAACGCCTTGGCGCAGCTGAAGGGCACCCTCGTGTTCCTGATGGGCCTTTCGGCGGTCGGCGAGATTTCCGAGAAACTCATCGCGGGAGGCAAGGACCCGGCGACCCCGGCAGCGATCCTTTCGCGCGGATTCCGGAAGGATGCCCTGCGTATCGACGGGACGCTCGCGGACATCGCTTCGAAAAAAGACCGGGCAAAGACGCCGGCGATCTTCGTTGTCGGTCCCACGGCCGGCTATCATATGGTCGGCAGAGATGAGCGCCCGCTGGCAGGGATCAGCGTCGCAGCGACCGGCACACCGGCTTTCGTCGAAAAGACCGGCGCGGCGCTTGCTGAGGCTGGTGCGGATGCGGTGCTCTGCCCGACACTGGAACTGACACCCATCGAAGGAAGCATCCCGGCGGACCTCTCCGCATGGGACTGGGTCTGCTTCACAAGTGCGAACGGCATCGAGCTGTTCTTCGACCATCTGAAGGAGCAGCACATCGATCTGCGGACGCTGGCGGGCATCAAGTTCGCCTGCATCGGCCGCGGCACAGAGGAGAAACTGGCAGCGCACGGCATCCATGCGGACCTCGTGCCGGAGAAATACACGGCGGGAGATCTGGGCAAGGCGCTGGCCACTGCGGCGAAGCCGGAGGAAAAGATCCTGATCCTCCGCGCGGAGAAGGGCTCGCCGCTCCTGACCGAAGCGCTGGACGAAGCGGGACTCACTTATGAGGACTGCAAGATCTACCGGACACTGACAAAGGAAGCGGATGTGCCGGAGGCGGATTACCTTGTGTTCGGCAGCGCGTCCGGTGTGCGGGCGTTCTGTGAGGGTCCGGCACGGGCAGATGGCGAGCAGGCCGCAAGAGCGATTCCGGAAGGGATGACGGCCGTGTGCATCGGCGATTACACGGCAAATGAACTAAAAAAATACCCTGCTTGCAGGATGATCACCGCGAAGACATTCACCGCGGACGGCATCATCGCAGCGATCGAGGAAGACCGCGGCAAACAGGATTGATAGCAGGCAGCCACAGCAAAAGGGCGGCAGCCAGATCAGATAGTATTCAGTAAACAAGGAGGAATACACTATGGCAGGGACACTTTACGGTATCGGCGTAGGCCCCGGGGATCCGGATTACCTGACGCTCAAAGCGATCAAGTGCATGGAAAAAGTCGACATCATCGCGGCACCGGGCAAGGTGGTCGAGGAGACCACGGCTTACAAGATCGCGGTGCAGGCGGCGCCGTTCATCGAGGAAAAGGAAAAGGCGCCGATCTTCATGCCGATGATCATGGACCGCGCGAAGATGGAAGACGCGCACAGAGACGGCGCGGCGGCGGTCATCCGGCTGCTTGAAGAGGGTAAGGATGTCGGATTCCTGACGCTCGGCGACACGACCATTTACTCGACTTTCTCCTACATCGAGAAGATCGTCAAGGCAGGCGGCTACAACACCGTCTACATCAGCGGCATCCCGTCGTTCTGCGCGGCGGCAGCTGAGGTGGGCGTTCCGCTCTGCGAGTGGACCGAGCCCCTGCATGTCATTCCGGCTGTCCACAAACTGGACGAGAAACTGCCCCCGGACGGCAACTACGTCCTGATGAAGAGCGGCAGCAAAATGGCGCAGGTCAAGGAGATCCTGCGTGAGAGCCGCGACAACGTCTCGATGGTCGAGAACTGCGGCATGCCCGACCAGAAGGTCTACCGCAGCATCGATGAGATCCCGGACGACGCCGGATACTTCTCGCTGATCATCGCAAAATAGCGGCGGAACTGTACGCCGCGCACAGCACGGCGCATTCATGGCATCAAAAGCATTGCCGCAATGTGCTTTGTACCTGTAAGTTGAGAGGATTTCCACATTGAGTCTTTTTAAAGATAAATGTGGAGATTTTTTCAACGTTTATCGGGTGTCACCTTGCGATTCCGCCGGGAAATCTGTGATGACCCGCTGGAATCATTGAAAAAATCTCCACTTTCGCTCATTTTCAGGGCAAATGTGGAGAAGCAATGCGCCGATTGATAGCCGGTTGATAAATACGAAGGCTTGCTATCTGCGGCCGCGCTTGACGAAGTAGTTGAGGATGCCGCCGAGTACGATGACGACCGCTGCAACGACGATGATTTTCTTGGTCGCTTCCTGCGGGATGGCGCTCTTGGGACCAATCGAGTCGGTGAAGAACGTCAGCGTGTAGTTGATCGCCACCGGGTCGCCCATGGCGGTCGTGTCCGCGATGACGGACATCGGCTCATCCAGTTTGGTGATCGGGATCGTGAAGGTGGAGTTGCCGCCGTCGGTCGTTTCGTTGTCGTAGCGGTAGCCATTCACGAGCATGTAGTCGTAGTGCGGGCTGCTCCAGAGCAGTTTTGCGTAGGCTTTGCCGTCCTTGACGATGAGCCAGGTCGGCGTGGTGACGCTGGCGCGGCCGCTGCCGCCTTCGAGAACGACCTCGATGGAGTATTCGCCGTCTTTATGATCGATGCCGGCGGCTTCGGGCGGATTGCCCTGACTGGTACCTGCGGCGTTGCTGTCTTCGGAGATCGAATCGCCTTCGTCGGCCGCTTCATCTGCGTCGGCTGTTGCGTCCGCAGCGGCGGGGACACCGCCGTTCTGCTCGAGAGCCTGCTCGATGAGGTCGTAGTCGGGCAGTTCGATCTTGAGCGCTTCCGCGGGCAGACTGCCTGCGACGAAGACAAGATTGCGGTCGTACCACTTCTTGCGGCGTTTACTGTAGGCGGCGCAGGGGACTTCGGCATTGAGCGCGGGCACGTCCATCTCATACGTGAGCGTATAGTTCTCATTGTCGACGTCCATCTCGATCCTGCCGGCGTCGTCTTTTTTGGCTTCGAGTTTTGTGCCCGGATACGCATAGGAATAGCTGGTGCTGTTCATCGTGAGCACGGCAGTCATCTCATCGCCTTTGACCGTCAGCTGGCAGGAAGCGATCTTGAAGTACTTGGAGTTCGAGCGCACTTCGATCGGCCAGGTGCCGTCTTCGATGTCGCGGCCGTAGATCGGCGTCATGCCGTACTGCAGTGCGGAAGAGGACGCAAAGACATCCTCCGTCACCATCGGTATGATGAGGAGGAGTGCCAGGGCGATTCCAAATACTGTGCGCAGCACGCCGGAGCGCGCGGAATGAGTCTTGTTCATAGCGATACTCATTATACCATGCCTCGCAGATGCACGCTACAGAATCGCCATCCGGTGATGGCAAAACAGAGCGATTCGTATATAATAGTACTGCTATGATCGAACTGAAAGACCTGACAAAACGCTTTGGCGAACAGACAGCGGTGGATCATGTCACCCTGACCATCGGGACAGGGGAGTTCTTTGGGTTGCTCGGGCCAAACGGCGCGGGCAAGACCACGACCATCAGCATGCTGTCGACGGTGCTCCTGCCCACAAGCGGCGAGATCCTGCTCGACGGCAAACCGCTGACCCGGCGCGCCTCCGCGGAAAAGCGCAGGATCAGCGTCATCACACAGGAGTTCTCGATGCGCCAGGACATGACCGTGGAAGAGGTCATGGAGTACCAGGGGCGTCTGTACTATATGAAAAAAGCGGAGATCCGCGCGAAGACCGAGGAACTGCTCAAGTTCACCGAACTGTGGGATCACCGCAAAAAGACCGTCCGCTATCTGTCGGGCGGCATGAAGCGCAAGCTCATGGTGTGCCGGGGCCTGATGACCGATCCGGATGTGCTGTTGCTCGATGAACCGACGGCCGGCATGGACGCGATCGCAAGGCGGCAGATGTGGGCGCTGCTCCGGCGGATCAACAACCGCAAGATGACGATCATCCTGACGACGCATTACATGGAGGAGGCGGAAGCGCTCTGCGACCGGGTCGCCCTGATCAATCAGGGCAAACTCGGCGAAGTGGACAGCCCCAAGGCGCTCATCGAAGCGCTCGGCAGCTACGCTGTCGATCTCGTCACGGAAGACGAAACGAAGTCCGTTTATTTCAAGACGCGCGAAGAGGCCATCGCCTATCTGCAGACACTCCCCGGCGGGGCGGACGCGGATCCGCTGCTGCCGCAGGCGGCGCATGCTTCGCTGCGCAATACGACGCTGGAGGATGTGTTCGTCGAACGCATCGGCCGGCGGCTGACCGTACGGTAAGGAGGACAGCACATGGGTATCGTGGCAGTCCTCTGGGAAAAGTGGACGGAGTTTAAAAGAGATTTCTACAAGATCACGGTGGCGGCGCTGGTCAGCCCGCTGCTGTATCTGATCGTGTTCGG
>JAILFI010000159.1 GCA_024697655.1 Clostridiales bacterium | reverse complement strand
AAAAATAATTTAAGCGTATTGCATTCCCTCGCCTGCGCGGTAAAATAAGATGAAGGAATAGTCGGTCGTTCCCGTCCACTACCGGTCGGGTTTCCATAAGAGGAGGAATACAGCGATGATTGAAAAAGAAAGATGGTTTGACGTCGATAACGTCAAGGCAAAGGCAAAGGCGCTGTGGGATGCCCCCGTTCTGCACATGCGTCCGGATGCGCTCGAAAAGTATCAGAAGTTTTTCGATGAGAAATGCCAGAAGTCCAAGGAACTGACGGACGAAGCGCGCACCTGCATTCCGGGTGCGGTCCAGCACAACCTGTCCATCAACTATCCGTTCCCGGTCGCGATGAAGAAGATCGAAGACGCGTATTTCTGGGATGTGGACGGCAACAAGTATGTCAACTACCTGCAGGCGGGCGGCCCGACCATGCTCGGCAGCAATGATCCCGAGATCCGCGAGAAGGTCATCGAGCTGCTCAACGGCGACGGCCCGATCACCGGTCTGTTCAGTGAATACGAACTGCTTCTGACCAAGGAAGTCATGAAGCTGGTCCCGCATGTCGAGATGCTGCGTCTGTTCGCCAGCGGCAGCGAGGCGGACATGGCGATGGCGCGTCTTGCCCGTGCGTACACCGGCAAGCCCAACATCATCAAGCATGAGTGCGGCTACCACGGCTGGAATGATACGTTCGAGTATGACTATGGTATCGCCGGCCTCAAGGAAGCGCTTTCCGTCGGTGTTCCCGCGTACTACCACACGAACGTCCAGGCTGTGCCCAGCGACGACATCCCTGCGATGCGCGCCCAGCTTGAAGAAAACGAAAAGACAGGCGGTACCGCTGCAGTTGTCGTCGAACCGTTCGGCCCGAACGGCGGCGCGATGCCTGTCCATCAGGATTACCTGCAGCAGTTGCGCGACCTGTGCGACGAGTTCGGCACCCTGCTGGTCTACGATGAAGTCATCACTGCGTTCCGTGTCGGTCTTGGCGGCGCGGCGGAGTTCTTCGGCGTCAAGCCTGACCTGTCCGTCTTCGGCAAGGTCATCATGGGCGGTTACCCGATGGCAGGCGGTGTCGGCGGCCGCAGAGAGATCGTTCAGCACTTCGCACCGCCCAAAGGGGCGGGCTACGGCAAGGTCCACGTAGGCGGTACGCTCTCCGCGAACCCGATGTGCTGCCTGGCCGGCTACTACTCGCTGAAGAAGATGCAGGAGATCGACGCGTGCGGCAAGGCGGCTGAGGCTTCCATGAAGCTCGGCGAAGGTATCCAGAAGATCTTCGATAAGTACAACCTGCCCTTCTCCGTCTATGTCCAGCCCGCGATCGTCCACATCGACGTGACCGGCACCTTCTGCATCCGCGTGACCGAAGAGACGCAGGCGGAGTTCCAGGAGAGATATCCGGAAAGAGAGCAGGCGCTCAACGAATTCGCGATGGGCCTCATGGCCGAAGGCATCGTCACGCTGTCCGGCAGACGGCTGTACACCAGCTCCGCTGTGACCGACGAAGTCGTCGAAGAAACGCTCGGGAAGTTCGACAGGCTCTTCTCCAGCTACGTGCCGGCAGAATAGCAGATGCGAAGATAGTAACAATCTGATAATGACATCCGAAAGGCAGTCCCGAGGGGCTGCCTTTTGTGTACGGAGAAGGAAATGAAAACGCGGCGCGCGAAGGACCCTTCGCGAACAGCCGCGTTTTTGATTATTCGGACATGAAAAAGGAGCCCCGCAGGGCTCCTTCTTCGATTCTCATATAGATACTATCGTTTCTTGCAGTAGAAGACCATTTCGCCCTCGTCTGCCTGCAGTACGACATGCAGATAGTCGTCGCTGTCGATAAAGAACGGATCGAGTTCGCCGGTGTTGTCAGTCAGGGTGAGGGTCCCATCCTCGTTGACTTTCCAGGTCGCCGAGCCGTCCGGTTCGCCGTTGGTGGTCGCGGTGGCCGTTCCATCCGCCTTGATCTCGATACTGAATGTCATTCCGGTGTCTGTCATGCTCATGGTCTGCCCGTTATAGGTGATCTTTTCGCCGTCCCAGACACCGATGTACTCCTGTCCGGCGACAGCGGTTTCCGCCGGCGGTTGCGCAGAGGAGGCACCGGCTTCCGCGCGCGCCCGGTCTTTCCAAAGGAGGATGTTGGAGTCGTTCTCAATGACCCAGCCCTCCTCACTGTCTTCAACAAGATGAAAATCGTAGGTCGAGGCGCCCGTATTCATCGTGACTGTGTCGCCCGTCAGTGTGTATTCGACCGGGACCCCCCAGAGATCGGCAGTACCGTCTTCCTTGAAAGTAACGACCTGGATGCCGTCATCTTCCCGTGAGTACCATTCTCCGAGCAGCACGGTCTCTAAGTCCGCCGCGCCGCCGCCTGCCGCGATCTCCTTGGCCGCGCTCTTGTCGCGGTATGCGAAGATCACACCCTCATCGTCCTTGAGGACTTCGCCGTATTCGCTGTCTCCCATGGTCACGGTGACGGTTTCCCCGTCGATCGTCAGCGACACCGTATCGCCATCGACCGAATAGGAAACACTGTCGCCGCTGAGGGAACCGCCGCCGGCCCCGTCGAGTTTGAGCGTCCTGATATCGGAGCCATCAACGATGTACCAGTTGCCTGCAGCCGGGTCTTTCATGGTGTCCGTGCCGCCGCCTTCCGTCTTACTGCCGCAGCCCGTGAGCCCCGCGGCCAGAACCATCATCATCGCCAGTAAGGCGATCAGAGCTGTAAACCGTTTCACTGTATTCCCCTTCCGTTTGCGGTGCAGTGGCTATTCTTTGTGGCAGATGATCCACATCGTACCGTCGTCTGCCTCCAGCCCGAGATGAAGGTGACCGGAGTTGTCGATGTAACTGTGATCCGGGATCTCGCCGGTGCCGTCCTTGAGTGTGATGGTGCCGTCATCATTAAAAGTCCAGGTCGCCGAGCCGTCTGCCTCCCCGTTGGTCATGGCTGCCGCCGAGCCATCCGCGTTGATCTTGATGCTGAAGGTCATGTTGGCCTCGGACAGCGACATATCGACGTCTCCGTAAGTGAAGGAATCGCCGATCCAGTTGCCGACGAAGTCTTCCTTCTTGATGGAGCCGGATTGTGTCTGGCCTTCCTCTGCCCAACTGTCTGTCATACCGCTCACGGTCGCTTTCGTTTCGCTCTGCCACGCGACGACATTGCCGGTGTCAGTTTCTTTCAGGACCCAGCCCTCGATCGTATCGTTCGCGATCACCAGATCCAGCGTGTCGGACCCGTTGATCAGGGTGACCGCATCGCCCGTGATCTCGTAAGTGAGTGACGCACCGGCGCTATAGTCCACGCTGCCGTCCTCGTTGAAGGTCAGGGTCTGGACTTCTCCGTCCATCGGCATGTACCAGATGCCCAGAAGATCTTCACCGTAGTCTGCCGATCCGCCGCCTGCCGCGATCTCCTTGGCCGCGCTCTTGTCGCGATACGCGAAGATCACGCCCTCATCGTCCTTGAGGACTTCGCCGTATTCGCTGTCCCCCATGGTCACGTCGACTGTCTCTCCGTCGATCGTCAGCGACACCGTATCGCCGTCGAGCGAATAGGAAATACTGTCGCCGCCGAGGGAACCGCCGCCGGTCCCGTCGAGC
>JAILFI010000150.1 GCA_024697655.1 Clostridiales bacterium | reverse complement strand
GATGCCGTTGGCGATCGAATACGTGAAAGGCATCATGATGAGGGCGAGGAAACCCGCCACGGCGTCGGCCATATCTTCGCTGAAGTCCATGTCCTTGACGGCGGACAGCATCAGGAAGCCGACGTAGGTCAGGGCCGGTGCGGTCGCAAAACCCGGGATCGCCAGGAACAGCGGCGAGAGCAGCAGCGACAGAAGGAACAGGCCGCCTGTGATGACCGAAGCAAAGCCGGTCCTGCCGCCTGCACTGACGCCGGCGCTCGACTCGACGTAACTGCTGACCGTAGAAGTGCCCAGGCAGGCGCCCGTAACGGTGCCGAGTGCGTCGCACATCAGCGCTTTGCTGGCTCTGGGAAGGTCGCCGTTCTCATCCAAAAGGCCGCCCTTGCTCGCCACGCCGACCAGCGTGCCGGCGGTGTCGAACAGATCGACGAAGAAGAACGAGAACAGGATCACGACGAACTCCAGCAGATGGGTGAACGCCCATTTGAAATTGAAGGCGAACAGTGTCGGCGCAGCCGGTATCATGCCGCCGGAAAAGTCCGGGAAGAGAGAGCCGCCCGCAGCTGCATCATACCAGCCGGCGAGCTGTGCGAGCATGCCGAGGATCCAGGTGGCGAGGATGCCCCACAGGATCGCGCCGGTGACGCGGTAGTGGCTCAGGACCGCAATGATCAGAAAGCCCAGCATGGACAGTGCCACAGGGGCGGTCGAGAGGTCGCCGAGGGCGATCAAGGTGTCCGGATCGGCGATCACGACGCCGGCATCCTTCATGCCGACGATGACGATGAAGAGGCCGATGCCGCCGGTGATGCCAAGTTTGAGATTGGCCGGGACTTTGTTGACGAGGTTCTCACGGAACTTCGTGAGCGTCAGAAGGATGAACAGCATTCCCTCGCAGAAGACTGCGGTCAGCGCGATCGTATAAGGATCGTCGATTCCCGCTTTCGCCAGCGGCAGGCAGACGCTGTACGCAAAGTACGCATTCAGCCCCATGCCGGGCGCGAGCGCGATCGGATAGTTAGCGTAAAACGCCATGAAGAGCGTCGCGAACCCCGCGGAAACGGCGGTCGCCGTGAAGACGCTGCCCGCACTGAGTCCCGCGTCGGAGAGGATCAGCGGATTGATCGCGAGGATATAGACCATCGACAGGAATGTGGTGATGCCTGCGATGACCTCGGTCTTGACGTCCGTATTGTGTGCTTTGATGCCGAATAGCTTCTCCATGGTTTTCTGTTCGTTCTGCTTCAGTCTTTTGTATCGGTGTCCTCCGCGTGGAGGGGGATGTCCATGCTGCCGCTCCGGTAGCCGTCCATGTCGAGGGCGGCATAGAGGAATCCGGCATCATGGATCTTTTCTCTGACTCTGTCCAGGCAGGCGGGGCGTGCGAACTGCAGCCGGTCGTCCTGCGGGACTTCGACGATGGCGATGCTGCCATGCGCCCGCACCCGGACGGTCTTGAAGCCGAGGGCGCGGATGAACTGCTCGATCTCATCGACCGCCTGCATCTTTTCGCGGGTCAGCCGTTCCCCGTAAGGAAACCGGGTCGCAAGACACGGGTTGGCCGGCTTGTTCCACATAGGCAGGTTCATGGCGCGCATCGCGGTGCGGATCTCGCCTTTTGTAAAGCCGGCGGCTTCGAGCGGGCTGACGATGCCCAGTTCCCTGAGCGCGCGTCTGCCGGGCCGGTGTGCCTGCGCATCATCTGCGTTGCTGCCGTCGGCGAGGGGCATGCCGTCCAGGCACTCCAGCATGTGTTCGAACATGCCGCGCTTGCAGATATAGCAGCGGTCGGGCGGATTGTCCGCGATCTTCGCGAACAGTTCGTCGGGCATGTTGACGATGAGCTGGGAGATATCGTGCTCCTCGCAGAACCGCCGCGCTTCCAGAAATTCCGCGGGGGAAATGTGCGGTCCGTTGACGGTCAGCGCCAACGTCCGCGGCCCAAGGACTTCTTTTGCGCACATCAGCAGGAACGTGCTGTCCACGCCGCCTGAGAAAGCGACGGCCAGTCCGTCATAGCCTGCGATGAGGTCCTTGAGGTGTTTCAGTTTCTCCTGTACGCCTGCTTCCATGAGCGATTCTCCGGTCTTGTCGTGTATCAGTCTTCAAACTCCGCGCACAGCGCGTTGACTTCATCTTCAGTGGCTGCCATCGCGGCAAGCGTCTCGGTCATCAGCTGATCGAGCTCCCAGCCGAGCTGCTCCGCTCCGCGGCGGATGATGTCGCGGTCGCAGCCTGCGGCGAATTTTTTATCTTTGAACTTCTTCTTGAGGGATTTGACCTCCATATCTTTGCAGCTCTTCGACGGCCGCATGAGGGAATACGACCAGATCAGACCGGTCAGTTCGTCCGCTGCAAAGAGGAATTTCTCCATTTCATGTATGGGCTCCACATCCGCACAGACACCGTAGCCGTGGGAAACGACAGCGTGCACCAGAGACTCCGGTGCGTCGATCTCCGCGAGCAGTTCCGGTGCCTTCTTGCAGTGCTCTTCGGGCCAGTTCTCAAAGTCGATGTCGTGGAGCAGTCCGACGGTCCCCCAGAAATCCGCATCTTCTTCGTACCCGTGGGTGGCGGCGTAATGCTTCATGACCCCCTCGACGGTGTAGGAGTGGCGCAGATGGAACGCCTCCTTGTTATACTTCTTCAGCAGTTCGACAGCTTTCGCACGATCGATCTTTTCCATGGTGATCAGCTCCTTTGGGTTCTTTCTTATATGTAGTATTTCATAAGGCATCCGGTGATGCCGCAGTGTCATTGTGCCTGTTTGCCGGGCAGCGATTCTCCGGTGCCTTTTGACGGCAGCTGCGAAAGGATGATCGCGGCGAACATGATGGCGCAGCCGAGGATCTCGCGCCCCGTGAGGGTCTCGTGCAGGAGCAGGAATCCGCTGATGACGGCGAAGACCGACTCCAGACTCATGACGATCGAGGCAACGGTGGGGTCTGCGTCTCTCTGCGCGATCCCCTGCACAGAGTACGCGACCGCGGAACAGAAGATCGCCACATACAGCAGGGACGGAAGCGCACCGGCCACATCGCTCCATGCGAAGTCCTCCATGATGAACGCCAGGACGAATCCGACAGCGCTCGCGGTGAAGGACTGGATGCAGACGATCAGCGCCACGTTGGCCCGCGGCGCGAAGTGGTCCATGACCAGGATGTGCGCGGCCCAGAAGAACGCGCCGATCAGGATGATGAGGTCGCCCGCCGCAAAATGGAAATCCCCTTTGGTAAGGCACAGCAGATACAGTCCGATGACGGCGAGTACGGCGCCCGCCCACACATTCCACCCGGTCCTGTGCTTCAGGAAGATACCCAGGATCGGAACGAGGATGATGTACAGTGCTGTGATAAAGGCCGCCTTGCCCGCTGTCGTGGTCACAAGACCGATCTGCTGCATCGTGTTCCCGCAATAGACGACGATGCCGCAGAAGAAGCCGCCTACGATCCCCGCGCGCACCATCTGCTGTTTCTCCGCGGCAGAGCGGACCGCTCCGGCTCTGGCCAGCGCCTTTTCGCCGGACTTCTCGGAGAGCAGATAGACAGGGATCAGCGCGATGCCTGCGAACAGCATGCGGAAAGCGACGAAGAAGTATGGCCCGATGTCCTCCATTCCGACTTTCTGACCGATGAAGGAGGTTCCCCAGATCATGGCGATCAGCAGCAGGAGAAGGGTGGATTTGAGCGAGCCGTTCTTCACTTTCAACCTCCGTTTGACTCACATAAAAATACAGAATAAGTATAGCATAAGAGAGCGATTCCTTGCCATGGAATCGCCCCGCCGGCGCAAATTTTCCCCCTGCTTCTGCATTTTTTCCGGGGGACAACTGCCGGCATCTATCGGACAACTGCCGGCATCTATCGGACAACTGCTGTGCAGCTGCTGCGCATCTGTTGGACAACTGCCGGCATCTATCGGACAACTGCCGGATTGGCGCTCTTTGCCTGCTGCGTGATTGTGTGGAAAAACGCAAAATCACCAAAAAACTTCAACGGTTTCGGCGTGCCCGGCCTGCAAACAGCCCCTTTTTCGCTTGCGGCGCACCAAAAGTGTTGAAAATAGTTGGTGATTTTGAGCGAAACACAGCATTTTACGCAAGCGGCGGCAATCCGCCGCGAAGCAGCAAAGCGCACAGATATCGCGAATGCGCGGGTTTATGTTTTCAGGCGGCTGTGATACACTAGGGAAGGCAT
>JAILFI010000142.1 GCA_024697655.1 Clostridiales bacterium | reverse complement strand
GTCTACCGCGCCGGCGCGTCCATCCTGCTGACCTATTACGCAAAAGAACTCGCGGCGTGCATCCGCGAAGGCAAGATCGGTTAAATGACAACAGCGGACTGATGGATCCGCGGAAAGGCACCCGACAACATGACGACACTGATCTCTGTCGACAATACCTGGCTTCTGTTTGCCATCCTGACCGTCATCGCGGCCGGGGCTATTTGGCTGGAACAGACTTATAAATGGGCGGCCAGAATGTCCGGCTGTGTGATCTGTCTGATCGCGGCGATGCTGCTTGCGAACCTCCGGATCATCCCGACGGACGCGCCTGCCTATGACTTTGTGTGGGGCTATGTCGTGCCGCTGGCGATCCCGTTTCTGCTGTTCAAGGCGGATATCCGCAAGATCTGGCGTGAGAGCGGCCGCATGTTCGGCATCTTCCTGATCAGCAGCGTCGGCACCCTGTGCGGCGGCGTCCTGGCATTCCAGCTTCTGAAAGGCGCGCTCGGCTACGAGACAGCGAAGAGCGCTGCGGCGATGTTCACCGGCACCTACGTCGGCGGGTCGGTCAACCTGGTGGCAATGTCCGATACGACCGGGGCTGCCGGCGACCTTGTCTCTGCCGCGATCGTGGCGGACAATCTTCTGATGGTCCTGTACTTCTTCCTGCTCGTGGCGATGCCCGCGATGCGCTGGGTGCGCAAAGTGTACAGGCACCCGTTCATCGATGCGCTCGACACTGCGGAGTGGGAGTACGGCACAGGCAATGCGGCGGCCGACCACTGGAAAGCAAAGCCGGTCTCGCTGCAGGATATTTCGAAAGGGTTTGCCGCGGCGATCGCGATCGTGGCGGTTTCCAAAATGCTGGCGGGATTCTTCTCGGAGCTGATCCCGACCGGCAACTTTGCGCTGGCGCTTCTGAACGGTCTGCTGGGCAACCAGTACCTGCTGATCACGACGATCACGGCGGCGCTTGCCACCCTGCTGCCCAAACAGTTCGGCACCATCGGCGGCGCGCAGGAAACAGGCACCTTCCTGATCCACATCTTCTTTGCTGTCATCGGCGCACCGGCGTCGATCTATCTGATCGTGACCAAAGCGCCGCTGCTGCTGGCGTTCGCGGCGATCATCATCTGCATGAACATGCTGTTCTCGCTTGGCTTCGGCAAACTGTTCAAGTACTCCATCGAAGAGATCACCGTTGCGTCCAATGCCAACATCGGCGGGCCGACGACCGCGGCCGCCTTCGCGATCGCGAAGCGCTGGCCGGAACTGGTGCTGCCGGCGATCCTGGTCGGCACACTCGGCTACGTCATCGGCAACTACTACGGTGTGTTCCTGTTCACCCTGTTCTAGGACCGGAGCAGTGATTTGATATCCGCTATGAATGACACTTGTACAGTACAGATCTATACAGCGGACGGAACCTTTTCCTCCGGTCAGCTTGCGCTGCTCGCACAACTGGCGGTGCGGTATGGGAACGGGACCGTGCGGCCGAATAACAGCCGGCTGGTATCGATGCCTTCTGTGAAGACGGTCGATCTTGAGGCGCTTCAGGAATCGCTGGCCGCGGAAGGTCTGCGCACGGCGCTGCTCGCGCAGGACTTCAAGCCGGTGGTGTTTTGCCGCGGTCTCGGGTGCCGGCACGGGCAGATCGATACGATCTCGCTGGCTGCGAAGATCGAAGAGCGATTCCTTGCGGCATACGAAACGGGATTGCCGCACAAGTTCCGCATCGCCGTCTGCGGGTGCATCAACAACTGCGCCAAGGCCGACCTCTGTGACGTCGGCATCGTGGGATGGCAGCACGGCTACAAGGTCTTCCTCGGCGGCCAGTGGGGGAAGAAGCACAGCGCCGGCAAAGAGGCGGCTGTGTTACAATGCGAAGAGGAGGTGCTCGCGCTCATCGGCCGGGCACTGGATCTGTATCAGAAAGAAGGAAAACCGCGGGAGCGGTTCGGAGATATGCTCGGCCGGCTGGGAAGCGGGGCATTCGGTACGCTGACGGCAGACGGAGCATCGCAAGGCGTGAACGCGGCAGGAGGCGAAGAGAAGTGAAGAGTTTTCCCTTCATTATGGATATTGAGAATAAGCGATTCCTGATCGTCGGGGGCGGCGGGACTGCCGCCCGCAAGCTGGGCACGCTGCGCAAGTTTGATGCTGCGGTCACCGTCATCGCTCAGAAGACAGCCATTCAGGAAGAGGATGGGGTGCGCGTTCTTCAGAAGACGTTTGAAGAGACGGACCTTACCGGCATGGACTATGTCATCGCGGCGACCGGCAGCGACGAGACGGATGCGAAGATCGCGGCGCTCTGCAAGGCGCAGGGCATCCCGGTCAACACCACGGGGGACGCTGAGCAGGGGGATTTCTATCTGCCTGCGACCATCAAGGAAGGACCGCTGATCGTGGCGGTCTCCACGTCGGGCACCAGCCCGGCTTTCGCGCGGAAGATGCGGCAGGAGATCGAGAAAGAACTCCCGCCGGACATCGGGGAGATCCTGGAGCGGAT
>JAILFI010000082.1 GCA_024697655.1 Clostridiales bacterium | reverse complement strand
TTATTGAATCTGTGAATGGATGGATTAAGGCTGAACTGATTTCAGAAGGATGGTTCCGCAGATATGATTCTGCTGAAGATATGATCTCCGATTATGTCAGGTACTACAACAATGACAGACCTGCTTATTCACTGCAATACAGAAGCCCTGTCCAATACAGGATTGAACAGGGCTTCGGCTAGGTTTTTTAATCTGTCTACTTTCGCTTGACTAGTTCACTTTGCGGGACCGGTCTTTTTTATTCCGAATGCGTGCGGCATCTATCATCCGGTAAGCGGGGGGTGCTGCCGGAATGAAAAACAGTTAGGGGTGGTCAGTCGATGTTCATGATCTCCTTCGCCATTTCTTTCTTGGCGGGGATGTTGCCCTGACGGGCGATCATGACGCGCTGCGCCTGCGGGGAGCCGGCGCCGTGCAGAGACTCTGTTCTGTAGCCGACCGCGCTTGCGCCGAGACACATGTTCTCGATGAAGCGCAGGACACGCATGCGGTTCTCTGTGGAAACATCCGGATTGGCCGCGAAGTATTTCTCGCAGACCTCACCGATGGTCTCACCGTTGCTGCCGACCTTGATGTCGCTGTTGAAGTCGGACTCAGCCGGCATGGTGACTACGAGGCCTCCCGCGATATCTTCCGCGAGACGCGCGATCTCGTAGGGGAATCTGGTGACGTTCTGCTTGCAGACGTTGGCCAGGAGCAGGTCGATCTGGTAATTGCCGGCCTTGGTCTTCCAGCCTTCCGCGGAGCAGGCGATGCCGCAGCAGTACAGGGTCTCGTTGAGGTGGGTCATCTCGATCAGCTTGTCCTTGATGTGGGACGCTTTCTCGACGCCGTTATACTCCGCAGCCAGTGCAGTCGCACCGATGAGGGTGTCGCCGACGCCGACTTTGCAGCCGCCGTAGCTCTGACGGTGGTAACCCGCGAAACGCTCGACCAGCATGCCGGAGAATTCATATTCGCCGTTCATGAAGACATACTTGTTCGGAATGAAGACGTTGTCGAAGACGACGAGCGCTTCCTGGCCGCCGAACTTCTTGTTGCCGACGTCGATGCTGCCTTCTTCGAGTTTACGGGTATCGCAGCTCTGACGGCCGTAGATCATGTAGACACCTTCCGCGTCGGACGGGCAGGCGAAGGACAGTGCCCAGTCTTTGTCGGCCTCGCCCATGGAGATGGTCGGCATGATCAGATGCCAGTGGGAGTTGACCGCACCGGTCTGATGGGCTTTCGCGCCTCTGACGACGATACCGTCTTCTCTGCGTTCGACGACGTGGACGAACAGGTCGGCGTCTTTCTGCGCATGCGGCGCCTTGGAGCGGTCGCCCTTCGGGTCGGTCATTGCGCCGTCGACGGTGTAGTCCGCCTTCTGCATTTCGATCAGGAAGTTCTTGAAGTTTTCGTGGTAGTTTGTGCCGTACTTTTCATCGATCTCGAAAGAAGTGGAGTAGACGGCGTTGAACGCGTCCATACCGACGCAGCGCTGGAAGCAGCTGCCGGTCTTCTGGCCGAGGAGTCTCTGCATCTTGACCTTCTTGATCAGGTCGTCCGTACCCTGATGCAGGTGGGTGAAGCGGTTGACGGTCTCGCCGGTCAGGTTGGACGTCGCAGTCATCAGATCCTTGTACTCGTCGTGCTGGGCGAGTTCATAGGTCATCGCCAGGCAGTTGATAGAGGGACGGATGATCGGATGGTCGACCCAGTTGTCGACTTTTTCACCGAACATGTAGACTCTCGTGCCGAGCTTGCGCAGGGATTCGATGTACTGTTCTGCAGTCATAAGTGCCATAGTGTGATTCCTCCTTATAGGATGCTTTGGTATATCCGTTGTGCTGCGGAATCGCTCCGCATCTCTTGAACATGATTTCAGAAGGTGCCGGAGCACCTTCTGAAACCTGAACCTGTCTGTTGATTATCTGCCAGCCAGTGTCTTGTAACCTTCGAGACGGTCTTTCGCGTCCGCGGCAGCCTTGGCATAGAGTTCTTCCGCCTTGTGCGGGAAGGAGAGAGCCAGAGAAGCGTAGCGGTTCTCGCCCATGAGGAAGGCCTGGAAGTCGCCTGTGGGCTCTTTGCTGTCGAGGATGAACGGATTCATGCCTTCTTCCTTGAGCTGCGGGTTGTATCTGTACAGATGCCAGTAACCGCACTCGACAGCCTTCTTCTCTTCGAGCTGGGACAGACCCATGCTGGCCTTCATGCCGTGCTCGATG
>JAILFI010000070.1 GCA_024697655.1 Clostridiales bacterium | reverse complement strand
AAGGAGGAAAGAACATGGCTAAGAAAAAGAACGACGGCTATCTTTCCGCCAAAGAATCGCGCCGCATCGCGAAGGAAAACAGAAAGATCACCAACGAATTTGAAAAGCGCTACAAGCGCAAGAATGTGCCGGAAAGCGAGTATCTCACAGAGATGAAAGATCCGGCCAACGCACTGGAGATCGATGATCTCCATACGTACTTCTTCACCGATGTCGGCACCGCCAAGGCGGTCGACGGCGTCACGTTCGAAGTCCCGCAGGGCAAGACCGTTGGCGTCGTCGGTGAGTCCGGCTGCGGTAAGTCCGTCACGAGCCTGTCGGTCATGCAGCTTCTGCAGCGGCCGCAGGGGCAGATCGTCAGCGGCAGCATCCGTATCAATCTGGGCGACAAAGCGTACGACATCACGAAGACCCCGATCGAAGTCATGCAGCACCTGCGCGGCAACTTCGTCTCGATGGTCTTCCAGGAACCGATGACGAGCCTCAACCCGGTCTTCCGGATCGGTGACCAGGTCGACGAAGTCATCGCCCTGCATGACGGGGCCGGAAAGACGGAGGCGGACATCAAAGCCCGTACGATCGAGATGCTCGAACTGGTCGGCATCGCGAACTCGGAAGGCGTTTATAAGATGTTCCCGCACGAACTGTCCGGCGGTATGCGTCAGCGTGTCATGATCGCGATCGCACTTGCCTGCAACCCGAAACTGATCATCGCTGACGAGCCTACCACGGCACTCGACGTCACCATACAGGCGCAGATCCTCGATCTGTTCCGCAATCTGAAGGATAAGATCAACAGCTCGATCATGATCATCACGCATGACCTCGGTGTCATCGCGGAGATGGCTGACTATGTCGTCGTCATGTACGCCGGCAGAGTTGTCGAGAAGGGCACTGCCGATGAAATCTTCGCGCATCCGTGCCATCCGTACACGATCGGCCTGATGGCGAGCAAACCGGTCGTCGGCAAGAAAGTCGACAAATTGTATTCGATACCCGGCAAAGTCCCGAATCCGATCAACATGCCGAATTACTGCTACTTCAGAGACCGCTGTGAGATGCGCCTCGGTGAGCAGTGCGACGGCGAGTATCCGTGCGAGATCCAGGTGTCGCCGACACACTTTGTCAGCTGCTACCGGTACTATGAAGAAGGGAAGGAGGAGTAACGATGGATAACAATCCGAAAAGTGTTCGCAATCCTGTTCAGCACTTGAATGAACACGCCGACTTCATCACTTCCCAGCCCGATGCCAGCGAGGCTGACAAAAAGCATAAGAAGGGCGGCAAAAAAGGCGAAGAACAGAAATCGCCTCTGATCTACGATCCGAAGTACATCCTGCAGGTCAGAGACCTGAAGAAGCACTTCCCGATCAAGGACGGTATGCTCGGCAGAGTCAGCGGCTATGTCAAGGCAGTCGACGGTGTCACGTTCAATCTGGAACGCGGAAAGACGATGGGTCTGGTCGGGGAATCCGGCTGTGGCAAAACGACCACCGGCCGCACCATCCTGCGGCTGTCCGGCGACAAGACAGCCGGCGACGTGCTGTTCAACGGACAGGAAGTCTACGATCTGACCAACAAGGAAATGCATGATATGCGTACCAAGATGCAGATCATCTTCCAGGACCCGTTCTCCTCGCTGTCCCCGCGTATGCCGGTCGGCGAGATCATCGGCGAAGCCGTCAGGGAGCATAACATCGTCTCCAAGGCGGAGTACAATGACTATCTGGACGATATCATGGACAAGTGCGGGCTGCAGCCGTTCCACAAAGACCGGTATCCGCACGAATTCTCCGGCGGCCAGCGGCAGCGTATCTGCATCGCCAGAGCCCTCGCGCTCAATCCGGAGTTCATCGTCTGCGACGAGCCGGTCTCGGCGCTCGACGTCTCCATCCAGGCGCAGATCATCAACCTGCTGCAGGAACTGCAGGAACAGTTCGGTCTGACCTACCTGTTCATCTCGCATGACCTGTCCGTCGTCGAACACATCTCCGATGCGGTCGGCGTCATGTACCTGGGCAATCTGGTCGAGTACGGTGATACGGAGGATATCTTCAGAAATCCGCTGCACCCGTACACGAAGGCGCTGTTCTCAGCGATCCCGATCCCGGATCCGACCGTCAAGATGAAGCGCATCGTGCTGTCCGGCTCCATCCCGTCCCCGGCCAATCCGCCGGAAGGCTGCAAGTTCCACACGCGCTGCGCGCAGTGCATGGAAAAGTGCAAAACGGAAGCACCGGTACAGAAGGAAATCGAACCTGGACACTATGTCGTCTGTCATCTGTACGACGATGTCAAAGAAGCATTCGGGGTTGAATAATGGCACGCAACGAACGATACGAAGATGATGACGGCCGCGTGGTCGCCAGTATGAGCGATATCGAGCCGACGCCGATCCTGATCCCGCGGTTCGACCGTCTGCATGGCAGCCGGAAAGAGGCGCGGCCGGACTTTGAAGATCCGGAAGCAGGC
>JAILFI010000065.1 GCA_024697655.1 Clostridiales bacterium | reverse complement strand
TCCGACAGATGATCTGGCCGTCCTGTTCGTCGATCTTCTCAGCATCCGGCGCCTTGCCGTACGCGTCGCCGCCCTCGGTCGCCGCCTCGAACGAGCCCTTCTGTACACAGATGATCGCATCATCCTGCACCTCGGTCAGGGTCGTTTCCAGATAGACCGGCGTCTGCTGCCATGCGAACCACTCTCTCAGATACGAGCTGTTCGCCAGGCAGACACCCTTCTGCTTGACCAGATCGTCCAGCATCTCGATGATGATGGGTTTCTTGCCCTGCAGGGCGAGTTCGTATGCGATCTCGCAGCCGGTCAGGCCACCGCCGATGACAGCGACCGTCTCGCCGACCTCCGTACCGGTAAGGTACTCACAGGCTTCGACTGTCTTTTCAAAGCCGGGGACTTTGCGCAGGATGCGCGTTTTCGCACCGGTCGCGACGATCAGTTCTTTGCCTGCAAATTCAGCTGCGGATTTGATCTCCGTGTTCAGATGCACTTCGATGCCGAGTTCTTCCATCTGCCTTCTGTACCAGGCAAGCAGGTCTCTGAGCTTGCCCTTGTAGGACTCGCCGCTCGCTGCGATGAAGGTGCCGCCGAGTTCCGCGCCCTTTTCGTAGATCACCGGCTCATGGCCGCGGAGTTTGAGGACTCTGGCAGCCTCCATGCCGCCGATGCCGCCGCCGATGATGAACACCTTCTTCGGATTCTTAGCCGGCTTGATGTAGTGTTTGCTCCACTGCATGGTCTCCGCATTGACCGCGCAGCGCGCCAGCCCCATGCTGTCGGACAGCTCCTGGTCGTTCGGAACGCCCTTGTAGTGGCACATATTGAAGCAGCCGTTGTGGCACAGGATGCACGGACGGATATCCTCTTCACGGCCGTCCATCATCTTGGTCACCCATTCCTGGTCCGCCAGGAAGTTGCGGGCAAAGCCTGCGCCGTCCAGTTTGTCGGCTTCGATGGAAGCAGCGGCAACAGCCGGATCCATACGGCCAGCGCAGACGACCGGAATATCGATGAACTCCTTGATGTGTTCGACATCTTCCAGGTTGCAGTTCTCCGGCATGTAGATCGGCGGATGTGCCCAGTACCAGGCATCATCCGTACCATTGTCGCAGTTCAGCATGTCGTAGCCCGCATCCTGCAGGTACTTCGCCGCGCGCTCGGACTCCGCCATATCGCGGCCGGCTTCTTCGAACTCTTCGCCCGGAACCGCCCCGTGGCGCATCCCCTTGGTCTTGCTCACGACGCTGTAGCGCAGGGAGACCGGGAAGTCCTGACCGCACGCTTCTTTGATCGCCTGTACGATCTCAACAGCGAAGCGGTAACGGTTTTCAAAGGAATCGCCGTATTCGTCCTTTCTCTTGTTGACGTACGGCAGTGTGAACTGATCGAGCAGATACCCCTCATGCACCGCATGGATCTCCACCCCGTCGACGCCCGCTTCCTGCAGCAGTTTCGCCGTCTTCGCGAAAGCTTCAACGAACTCGTGGATCTCCTCGACGGTCATCGCGCGGGACGGCACCTTGTCGGACCAGCGGTTTGGCGACGGGCTGGCTGTCGCGGTGATCTTATCGAGATCCATAAACGGTTTGGACACCTTGCGCAGCGCCGGTTTGCTGTAGAGGTTTTCCATCAGATCGCTGATGGTGAACGAACGGCCAAATCCCGCGGTGAGCTGGATGAACAGTTTGGCACCTGTCTTGTGGAACTCCGGCATCCAGGCAGCCAGATCTTTATACATCTTCTTGTTCTTGTGCAGCCACTGGCCCATCATCGGGTTGTAGACCGGCTGGCAGCCCGGCAATACAAGTCCGGCATTGTTCTGCGCAACGCGCATGATAAACTCCGCGCCTGCCTTGTCAAAATGGTTTTTCTCCATCCAGCCGAACAGGTCCGTGCCGCCCATCGAGGTCAGAACGATGCGGTTTTTGATCTCGCAGTTCCCGATCTTCCACGGGGTGAAGAGCGGTTCCAGTTCCTTTCTCATACTCTTTCTCCTTTCATCTGCCGATCGTGCACTGTTCAAAGCGGTACCGCTGGTGCACCTGCGGATACTTTTCGTGATCCACTTCACTTAAAAACATCTCAAGCGGGCGGGCATACATCCCGCCATCGTCATAAAGTGCCTGATAGATCATCAGCGGCTCGCGTGTTTCACTGTGCAGCGCCACGCCAACGATCCGGTACAAGTACCGGTTTGTCTCCTTTTCTTCCTCGGTCAATAGTTCGCGTTTGAAGTGCTGGACGACCTCTCCGGGGAGGAATCGCTGCTCCGCCATACCACGTTACCGCCTTTCTGTTAACATTGTAACACACAGGCAGACCGCGGAAAACAACCGCCGCCGGATTCTTTGCCCTGATTCCAAAAAAACCTCTTCAGGGAACATCTTCTCCCCGCGCCGGTCTATATATAGAACGCTTCCCCCGTCTCCAGACAGACCGCGGCAAGACTGCCTCCGAACGTGCAGCCGCAGTCGATCGCGATGTGGTGGTTGGTCCGGTAGACTCTGTTCGGCGCGGGATTGCCCTTGATCGCCGCCGTGGGCAGATGGCCGGTCACAAGGTATTTGTCCGGAAAGTACACCTTGCTGTAGTCCGGCACGCGGAAGACCATCTCCGGCAGTGTGTAATCGCTGAGCGGTCTCTCCGGTGAGAAGTTCAGAAGACCCGCGTGCACGAGCACGTAATCCGCCCCGCCGCAGCGCACCTCTTCATACAGCGAGAATTCCTCCAGGTACTCGAGCACGTCCTGCTTGTCCTCCCGGGACAGCTTGCCGAACGACTCGATCGTCTCCTGTCCGCCGACCGTCTGCCATTCCAGCAGGCCGCGGATCGCGTCGTCATCGACCGCACGGAGCGATTCCTCGGTGATTTCCGCTGCCAGAAAGCGCAGGCAAGACAGCGCCATGTACTCGTGGTTGCCGATCAGCGGGATGACGTTCGGCCGCATCATCATGTCCATGAGCACATCCATGGAGCGCGGGCCGCGGTCGATCGCGTCGCCGAGCACGTAAAGTTCATCGCTGTCCGAAAAGCGGATCTTTTCGAGAAGCGCTCTGTAAGCTTCATATTC
>JAILFI010000052.1 GCA_024697655.1 Clostridiales bacterium | reverse complement strand
CCCGTGATCGTCATAATGACGGAGTTGAACGCATCACCATTCACAAAGTTAAGGATGATCGTGATGATCGCCAGCGCCCAGGGGACAATGAAAACTGCCCAGCGGACACTTTTGTTAGTGGTTTCCATGTGCACCTCCTATAACTATATGAGAAATAATGAATGGATATGATAACGAAAAAGAGCACGATAGAAGTAGCTGTGGTCGTTACTTCTCTCATGCTCTCGTAACACACTATCATTGTATGTTATTCCGTACAGATTGTCAATTTTGTTTTCAGAAAACTTAGGGCATACCTGTTGGCTCTTCAGGATCAGCATTGCCACAATTCTTTGTTGGAGGTGGCTACACCGACGGCCCCGGCACTGAGCGCACGGATGATATCCTCGCTGTCCTGGGTCAGGCCGCTGGCGACGACCGGCTGACTGATGAGTTCCACCAGGTATTTGATCAGTTTGGACAGTCCGGAGGGCATGAGTTCGACCACGTCAGGGTCGTTCTGTTTGACGTAGCGGGTGATGTTGGCATAAGTAATGCCGTCCATCATGAAGAACCGCTGCACGGTGAACAGACCGATCTGGTTGGCACGGTCGATCAGCGCCGGCTTGGTGCTGATGATGCCGTCCGCATCGGTGTACTGCTTGATGAAATCCGCGCTGATGGATTTCGAAGAGAGCCCGTCGATCAGATCCACATGGACGATGGCGTATTTGCCCATCGCTTTGACACGCGAGACGATCCGGGGGATCGTGCAGATATCGCCGTACAGAATATAGGCGATCCGGCTGTCCGAAGACGGCAGATCGTTGAGCCAGGCTTCGTTCTTTACCTCAGGGATCACAGGGCACTCACCCATGAGGTCCATGAAGAGTCTTTGATTGAGCGGCTGCGGTGTCATGGCGGGATCCTTTCGATGATGCTGCGGTTTCTACTTATTTAATAATATACTAACGGAGGAGCAGGTGCAAATGCGCACGCAGTGACACTTGTGCGCTTTCAGAATTGTTGGAAAGACATTGACGCGGGGCGATTCCGGGATTAAACTGAAGGCAGTTACCGAGAGTGAAAGAGAAGGTGACTTCTGCCGGGTGCGGAAGGATTTTCTCTTTTTTGTTAACTGCAGGTTTTGGAGGTGCATGACCATGCGTGATATCAAAGACTTTAACATGGATTTCTTCTCTCTGAAGGGGAAGAACGCGATCGTAACAGGCGGCTGCAGCGGACTGGGGCAGTGCTTCTCGCTGGCGCTCGCCAAGGCCGGCGCGAACATTTTCTGCTTCGCTGCTGTGAACGATAACGGCGAGACGCAGAAGATGATCGAAGACTGCGGTGTGAAGTATCATTTCATGCAAGGCGATATCACAGCAGACGGCGTCTGTGATCAGGTCGCGGACGAGTGTGTGAAGGTCTTCGGCAGTGTCGATATCCTGGTCAACTGCGCCGGGATCTGCCTGATCGCGGACGTGCTTGACTTTACCAGAAAGCAGTGGGATCCGATGATCGACATCAATCTGACCGGTGCCTTCGATCTGTCCCATGCGGTGGCGAAGTACATGATCGAGCAGAGAAGCGGCCGCATCATCAACATCTGCTCGCTGTTCTCCTTCCTGGGCGGTCTCGGTTCCCCGGCGTACGCGGCGATGAAGGCCGGCCTGATGGGTCTGACCAAAGCGTATGCGGATGAACTCGGCCAGTACGGGATCACCGTCAACGGTATCGCACCGGGCTACTTCCAGACCGCGATGACCGCGTCGACCGGCAGTGGCAACGAGGACGATCCGAAATACGTGAAGATCAAAGAACACATTCCGATGGACCGCTGGGGCGAACGGCAGGATCTGATGGGCGCCATGGTCTTCCTGGCCAGCAAGGCGGCGGACTATGTCAATGGCACCGTTCTTGTTGTGGACGGCGGCTATCTGGTGAGATAAAACAACTTGGAATAGCGCGGAAAGCGAAGAGGACATCATGAGTGAGAAATATCTGATCGGCATCGATGAGGGATCCCAGAGCGCGAAGATCCTGATCTTCGACACAAAAGGGCATATCGTATGCGAGGCGAAGCATAAACTAAAGCCGTATGATCTTCCGGAGCCCGGCCATGTCGAACACCCGGGCGACGACTGGTGGGAAGCGCTCTGCGCGGCGTCGCGGAAGTGCATGGCGGCGTTCAACGGGGATCCGGCGGACATTGTCGGCATCGGACTCTGCACGATCCGGTACTGCCGGGCATACCTTGATGAGAACTGCATGCTGGCGCAGCCGGCGCTGTCCTGGATGGACGTGCGCGTCTCAGCGCCGTATGTCCATGAAAACCCGAAAGTCAGGTACATCGTCGCTTCGTCCGGCTACATCACGTACCGGCTGACCGGCGAGAAAAAGGATTCGGTCGCCAACTACGAAGGCGGCTGGCCGGTCGACGTCGATACCTGGAACTGGTCGGAAGACCCCAAGGCATACGAGGAGTGCGGTATGCCCAGAGAGATGCTGTTCGATCTGGTCAAGCCCGGTGATGTCCTCGGCTGCATCACACCGGAAGCAGCCAGCGCGACCGGTCTGCCCGTCGGTGTGCCGGTCGTTGCCACCTCCAACGACAAAGCGGTCGAAGGCCTCGGGACCGGCTGCATGGGGGACGACACAGTGTGCCTCTCCCTCGGCACCTACACCTCGGCGATGATGGAAGGCAAAGAATTCCTCAGAAACACCCATTCGACCTGGCCGAAATTCTCCAGCGTGCCGGATAAATATCTGTATGATACCTGGGGGATCCGCAGAGGCATGTGGATGGTGAGCTGGTTCCGGGATATCCTCGGCAAAGGCTATGTGAATGAAGCGGCGCTCAAGGGCATTTCCGCCGAAGAGATGCTCAGTAAAGAAGCGGAGAAAGTGCCGGTGGGAAGCGACGGCCTGATGACCGTCCTCGACTGGCTGCCGTGGGTCGATGCCCGCTACAAGAAGGGCATCATGATCGGCTTTGACGGCCGGCATACCCGCGGGCATATTTACCGGTCCATCCTGGAAGCCATCGCGCTCACGATGCGCAAGTACATCTTCGACATGACTGAAGAGGTCGGTGTGGATATTTCAAAAGTGATCGTCACGGGCGGCGGTTCCTCGAGCGATCTGTTCATGCAGATCATCGCGGACGTGCTGGATATTCCGACGGTGCGCAATGAAGTCACCGGCGCGGCAGGCCTCGGCGCTGCCATCTGCGCGGCGGTAGCGGCCGGCGTCTATCCCGGCTTTGAAGATGCTGTGGAGGGGATGGTCCGCATTGCTGACCGGTTTGAGCCGATCGCTGAGAACACGGAACTGTATAACAAGGTCTATCCGATCTACTGGGATATCACCAACCATACCGATGACATCCTGAAGAAGACCTACGAGATCTTCGAGTAATCGCTCATCAGGCAAAGTAAGAAGGTGCCCATTCCGGCAGAGTCCCTGCCGGAATGGGCCTTTTCACAGGAGGGATACGATGACTGCCATAGCATTCGGCTCGCCGGGCAGGTATATCCAGGGGCCGGGAGAACTGGGCCGCTTGCCCGTTCACGCCGCCGGTTACGGAAAAGGTCTGTTTGCTGTGATCGACAGTTACTTTTACGATGCGCTGTCCGGCAGGCTGCAGGCGGCATATGAGGCAGCCGGACAGCCGTGCCGCTGCGTCCGGTTTGCGGAGGAGATCACAAAGGAGAGCATTGCAGCGGCTGTAAAAAGAGCGGCGGGCAGCGGCTGTGAGGTAGTCTGCGGCATCGGCGGCGGTAAAACACTGGACACCGCCAAAGCGGTCGCGGCTAAGCTCGGTCTTCCGCTGATCGTCGTCCCTACAAGCGCGTCCACGGACGCGCCGACGAGCGCGATGTCGATCATATACAATGACCGGCACGAGCATGATGATGTATACTACTATAAAAAGAATCCGGATCTGGTACTGATGGACAGCCGGGTCATCGCCGATGCGCCGGTGCGCTTCCTGGTGGCCGGTATGGGCGACGCGCTGGCAACGGTTTACGAGGCCAGGGCGAGCAGGCGGACAAAAAGCCCGAACTACATCGATCAGCAGACGGGGCCGTATCTTGGCACCAGGACCGCCATGGAGATCGCCGAACTCTGCGGCCGGGTCGTCCTGGAATACGGCGAAGCGGCAAAGCAGGCCAATGAAGCGCACAGGGTCGATGCAGCACTCGAAGCAGTGATCGAGGCCAATACGCTGATGAGCGGACTCGGCTTTGAGAATGTGGGCTGTGCGGCATCCCATGTGATCTGCAACGGCATCAGCGCGACCCCGGAAGGCGGCAAAGCCCTGCACGGCGAAAAAGTCGCTTACGGGATCCTCTGTCAGCTTACGGCGGAAGGAGACCTTGA
>JAILFI010000046.1 GCA_024697655.1 Clostridiales bacterium | reverse complement strand
CTTTGACTTCGAGGCGCCGCAAACCATCGGCGATCTGCTGGCACTCGAACCGGGCAACATGCATCAGTCGACCGAGGATAACACGTTCTACTACGGGATGGAAATGGATGGATCCTATTACCGGTTTAAGGCAGAGATGACACAGGAACAGCGCGATGCGCTTTTCAATATCGATTACGCAGCAGACGACGCGGAGGAGCAGGAGAATGCGATCCTCTCTGACCTTGTGATCACAGACCGGCAGAAGCTTGATGACCAGATCCTCAGCCAGGAAGACCTCGATGCACTCGTGGGAAAGACCGGGCAGGAACTGCTCGATGCCGGTTGGACGCCCGGCTATGGATACGATCTGGAAGCAGGTGAGTTCATGCTCTTCTATGGTCCGTTCTGCTATACGATCGGCTTTGACGGGGAATTCGAAGAGAACGACGAGATCTTCAATGATGAAGATTACTTCAAAGACCGCACTGTAACATCCGCCGCATTCTACTCGATGGGCGACATTGCGAACTGGTAGGGATGACAATGGACAACAAGGGTACACGCATTTACAACATCATGCTTCCGCTCTGGCTGCTGGTCTTCATCCCGTCGTGGCTGTGGCTGGTCCTCATCCCGCTGAACTACCTGATCGACCGGGTCGTTCTCCGGTGGAGTCTGGGCGACATGCCGGAGAAGGGATTGTTCTGCCGCAAACACACGTGGAAGATCTGCATCGCCGGCTTTACGAGCGACTTCATCGGGGCGCTGCTCATGCTGGGGGTGTTCTTTATCGGTGCGCTGATCGGCGATGAATCGCCATCTGCGGCGTTCTTCGATGATGTGGTGGGCGGCGTTGGGTTCAACCCGTTCATCCACTGGCTGGCGTTCTTGATCGTGGCCGCGGCTGTTGCGGCGGCGGGGCTGTTTATCTATCTGCTCGACCGCTGGATCCTGAAGAAGGCGGGGCTTTCGCTGGAACAGGCAAAGAAGTCCGCGCTGCGTCTTGCGCTTATTACCGCACCTTATCTGTTTCTGTTCCCGTCGTCTGTCATCTATAATAACTACTGGCTGATTTAGCCGGGCGGAGCGTACAGCGACACTGACCAAGGAGGACTCCCATGAGATCGACCGTCATGAAAACAAAAGGAAAAGCCCTCACGATGTTTCTGTTGCTAGTCCTGGCCGCAGCGGTCGTGCTGGCAGGCTGCAGCGACAGCGATACAGCCAGTGCACAGGGATCCGCCGGCGCGCAGGAAACGTCCGCGCAGACCGACGATACCATGTATTTGTATATCTCCGGACCGTTCTTCAACGACGAAGAGATCGCCAACGTAGAATATGTGGAGTCGGTGCTGGATGAGAAGGGATATACGTACTTCAGTCCGATGCGTCACAGCGTCGGGGGCGAAGTCGGCTCGCAGGAATGGGCGGAGAAGATCTTTGAAATGGACCGCGACGAGATCATGAAGGCGGACGCGATGGTGACGCTGTATTACGGCAATTACAGCGATACCGGAACGGCCTGGGAATGCGGCTATGCTACGGCGATGGGCATCCCGGTCATCCTCGTGCACGTGGACGAGGCCAACGACGCTAACCTCATGCTGCACTGCGGCAGCACAACGAATATCTATCTGAAGGACCTGGCAGACTATGATTTTGAAACCTTGCCGGAGTACCCTTACGAGGGGGATATGCTGTAAAGAGAACAGACCGGGTGGCAGTGAAAATCCACGAGTGTCGTTAAAAAACAGCCGGGGCATTGCGCGCCCGGTTCTTTTGTTGTGCTTTATGCATCGCTCCTGCGGCGTATTGCCGCCTTCGTGATCAATATCCGTTCGTGACGATCTCCCAGTCGCCGCCTTCCGGACGCGCGAGCCAGAACTGCCAGTCGGTCATCTCGGTATCCGGCTCCCAGGCGCCGGCTTTTTCTTCATCCTTCGGGGTGTGGTAGTCCGCCGTAAATCCAATGACCTCCGCGAACTCCGGTCTGCCATTGGCCTGACCGAGCTCGTTCATCCAGGCGAGGTTCTCATCGGTGATGGCTTCATCGCCCATGTAAGCGATCTTATGGAGCTCGACGCCGTCCCAGTGCGCGATCTCATCACGGA
>JAILFI010000045.1 GCA_024697655.1 Clostridiales bacterium | reverse complement strand
GAATATGACTTGCTCAGATAGCTCAGTTGGTAGAGCAGGGGACTGAAAATCCCCGTGTCCTTGGTTCAATTCCGAGTCTGAGCACCACTTACTTCCAAAGTAGCCTCACGCCAGCAATGCTCGTGGGGTTATTTTGTTTTCCGTCGCAAGGAGAAACCATGGCACAGCTATTCTATAAATACAGTACGATGAATGCCGGGAAGTCGATCGAGCTTCTCAAGGTGGCATACAACTACGAGGAACGGGGCAAGCGCGTCCTTTGTCTGACACCGTCGGTCGATGACCGCAACGGGGTGGGCGTCATCACATCCAGAGTCGGCCTCGAGCGGGAAGCGATCCCCGTGGATGAGGACACCAATATCCTCGAACTCTTCCTGGAGGAAAATGAACGCCATCCGGTGGACTGCGTACTCGTCGACGAGTGCCAGTTCCTCAAAAAGCATCACATCCTCGAGATGACAGAGATCGTGGACAGCTGCGACGTGCCGGTCATGGCGTACGGCCTTAAGAACGACTTCCGCAACGAGCTGTTTGAAGGCTCTTACTACCTGCTGGTCTATGCGGACAAGATCGAGGAGATCAAGACGATCTGCTGGTGCGGCCGCAAGGCGACAATGGTCGCGCGCATCGTGGACGGCAAGTTCGTCAAAGAGGGTCCGCAGATCGCGGTCGGCGGGATGGATATGTATATCCCGCTGTGCAGAAAGCACTACAATGACGGGCGGACCGGCCCGGAGAAAGCGTGAGCGATGGAGAGATCAAAAAACCGGGACCTGTTTCCCGGTTTTTGTGTGTCTACGGAGTCTCCCGGTCCATGCCCTGCCAGATGTCACGCGCCTTAAGTTCGTGCAGGATGGCATTGGTGACGGTTCGTTTCTGATATGCCCAGGGCGGACTGATGAGTGCGCCGTAGGGGACGTCGCCGGTCAGCCGGTGGATGGTCATCTCCGGCGGCACGAGTTTGAGCGCGTCCACGACGAGATCCACGTAGTCCTCCGGCGACCGGAAGGGCAGATAGTCAGGCATCGTTTCCGCAAGCGCGGAGCCCCTGACGACATTGAGCATATGGAATTTGAGCCCGAAGAGACCTCTGCGGCAGACATACCGCACGGAGTCGAGCATGTCCCGTCGCGATTCGCCGGGCAGTCCGAACAGCAGATGGGTCACGGTGCGGATCCCGCGTTCTTCGAGCACCTGTACAGCCCGGTCGTAGACTGCGAGCGGGTAGCCGCGGTTGATCGTATCGCTGTGGATGGTCTGCAGCCCGAGCTCGACCCAGAGGAAGGTTCTCTCGTTGAGTTCGGACAGCAGATCCAGCACCTCCGCCGGCAGGCAGTCGGGGCGCGTCGCAACGACCAGCCCGGCGATGCCTTGATGGGAAAGGGCGGCCGCGTAAAGCGTGCGGAGCCGTTCTGCAGGCGCATAGGTGGATGTATAATTCTGAAAGTAGGCGAGGAATCGCTGCGCTTCCGGCCACTTCTCCTGCAAGGTTCCGATTTTCTGAGAAATACGCTTGTGAGACGCTGCGGTGTCTTCTGTGATGGGGACAGCGGATTCTCCGGAACCGGCCGGAGAACAGAAGATGCAGCCGCCCGTGCCGCAGGTCCCGTCGCGGTTTGGGCAAGTAAAGCCGCCGTCGAGCGGGAGCTTGACGACTTTGCCTCCGAAATGCGCCTCGAGCCAGGGCCCGATCATGTTGATCCGGGTAGTGTTTTCCATGCATCTATGGTATAATATTCCGCAGTTGTTGTGAAGAGGAACGGACTTCCATGCAGGATAAAAAAGACGGTACAAAGACTGCGCCTGGCGGCGCTTGCATACTGGAAAACGGCGCTGCGGAGCGGGATGATCTGTTTCTTGCGCCGTCTGACAGAGAGACACAGCTCGCAAAGCCGCATCTCCTGCTGCACAGTTGCTGCGGGCCCTGCAGCACAGCCTGTATCGAGCGTCTCCTCGGCGATTACGATATCACGGTCTATTACTACAACCCGAACATCGATGACCCGGCGGAGTACGAGCGGCGCAAGGCCGCGCAGATGGAATTTCTGCAGAAGTTCAATGCGGAACCCGGCACGGCCGGCAGGGTATCCTTTATGGAGGCACCGTATGATCCGGAGCGTTTCCTTGCGGCGGTCAAAGGACTGGAGGAGGAGCCTGAAGGCGGGGCCAGATGCGGGGTCTGTTTCATCATGCGCCTGCAGAAGACCGCCGAGACGGCGAGCCTGCTGCATTACGATGTGTTCGGTACGACACTGACGGTCAGTCCGCACAAGGACTATGCGACGATCAGCGCGATCGGCAAGCGGCTCGGCGCGCAGTACGGCATCAGTTATCTGGATGCTAACTTCAAGAAAAAGGACGGCTTCAAGCGCAGCATCGAACTGTCAAAGAAGTACGGCCTTTACCGGCAGAACTACTGCGGCTGCAGATTCTCCAAGTGGGAAGGCTGCGATGGAGCTGCTCAACGTGACGATAAATAGTTATTGTGAATTAGAAGGAAAGTGAAGGCAGTCACAGAAAGGAAATCCCCATGTCAAAAGTATTCATCCCCGAAGACTACTCGCCGATTCTTGATTACATGGAATCGCAGCGCGCGATCAAAAAGATCAAGGATTATTTCCAGCAGGAAATCGCTTACGGCCTGAACCTGCGCCGTGTCAGCGCTCCGCTGGTCGTTCTGCCCGAGAGCGGTCTGAACGACAACCTGAACGGCGTGGAAAGAACGGTTGATTTTACGATTCTTGATATGGAAGAGCATAAGGCGGAAGTTGTACAGTCGCTGGCCAAGTGGAAGCGCATGGCGATCGGCCGCTACGGGATCCGTCCGGGGCACGGTATTTACACCGATATGAACGCCATCCGCCGCGACGAGGAACTCGACAACCTGCATTCGATCTACGTCGACCAGTGGGACTGGGAGAAGGCGATCAAGAAGGAAGAGCGTACAGAGGCATATCTCAAGGCGACGGTCGAGCGCATCTATCTGTCTCTTAAGAACCTCAATGATTTCGTCAACCGCCACTATTCGGAGATCCGCACCGATCTTCCCAATGAGATTTTCTTCGTGACGACACAGGAACTGGAGGATATGTATCCGGACAAGACGCCGAAGGAAAGAGAAGACGCGATCACCGAAGAAAAGCGGGCGGTCTTCATCCAGAAGATCGGCGGCCGCCTGAAATCCGGTGAAAAGCACGACGGCCGTGCGGCGGATTACGACGACTGGGAACTCAACGGCGATATCATTCTTTGGAACGACGTGCTCGGAAGAGCGTTCGAGATCTCGTCCATGGGCATCCGTGTCGACGAGAACAGCATGCGCAGCCAGCTGATCGCGGAAGGGCAGGAAGAGCGCATGGAACTGCCGTTCCACAAAGCGATCCTGAACTGCGAACTGCCGTACACCATCGGCGGCGGCATCGGCCAGAGCCGTCTGTGCATGTACTTCCTGCGCAAGGCCCACATCGGCGAAGTGCAGGCATCCATCTGGCCGGACGATATGATCAAAGAGTGCGAAGAAGCGGGGATCCTGCTTCTGTAGAAAACGGGAAGGACGAAGAGCGGGCGCGCGATGAAGTACGTCAATGTCACGATCGACAATAAGAGCCATCTGACGGACGATCTGTATACGTACCGCTGTGCGTTCGACGAGGTCTGTCCGGGCAGCCACGTCCGGGTCGCGTTCGGCAAAGGGAAGGCGCTGAAGGACGCTTATGTGTTCGATGTGATGGATACACTGCCGGCGCCGGTAAAAGGCCTGAAGAATGTGGCTGAACTGACGGGGGATGTGCCTCTTGGCAGGGAGAGCATGGAACTGGCGCGCTGGATGCACAGCCGGTATCTGTGCCGGTATATGGACGCGGTCAAGCTGTTCCTTGCGCCCGGCAAACCATCCGCGCGCGGCAGAAAACGCGATCCGCTGGCGAAGATCACAGCGGAGCCGCAGCCCATCGATGCGCTGACGGACGAGCAGGCGCGCGTGATCGCCAGAATGGAGCAAAGCATCGGGGCGGACCGCCATGAACTGTTCCTGCTCAAAGGCGTCACGGGCAGCGGCAAGACGGAAGTCTACATGCAGCTGATCCGGAAAGTGACGGAGCGCGGCAAAACAGCGGTCATGCTGGTCCCGGAGATCTCGCTGACCAAGCAGATCATCGAACGCTTTGCGGGGCGGTTCGGCAGAGACAATATAGCGGTTTTTCACAGCCGTCTGTCCGCCGGGGAACGGTATGACGAATGGCAGCGCGTGCAGCGCGGCGAAGCGCGCATCGTTGTCGGCGCCAGGTCCGCGGTCTTCGCACCGCTGCGTGACATCGGCATTGTGATCCTTGACGAGGAGCATGAGAGTACGTACAAGTCCGACATGTCTCCGAAATATGACACACTCGAGATCGCGATCAAACGAACAAAACCATCCGGCGGGATCGTCGTGATGGGCAGCGCGACACCGTCGGTGCTCTCCTATGAGAGAAGCCGCCGCGGGATCTTCACGCTGCTGGAATTAAAAGAAAGATACAACAAGGTGAAACTGCCGCGCATGGAGATCGTGGACATGCGGCCGGAACTGGCGGCGGGCAATACGTCCGTCATCAGCCGGCGTCTTCACACGGCGATGGAGGAAACGCTCTCCAAAGGGCAGCAGGTGATCCTGTTCATGAACCGCCGCGGGTATCAGACGTTCGTCTCGTGCCGCGCGTGCGGTCATGTGATGGAGTGTCCCAAGTGCGGGATCTCCCTCACGTACCACAAGGGGGACGGACAGCTCGTCTGTCACTACTGCGACCACAGAGAACCGCTCCCTGCGCGCTGCCCTTCCTGCGGCAGCACGTACATCAAGGGGTTCGGCACCGGGACGGAAAGAGTCGTCGAAACGATCGGGCAGCTGTTCCCGGACGCGCCCGCCGCGAGACTGGATCTCGACGCGATGAAACGCAAAGGGACGCTTGAAAAAACGCTCGACGCGTTCGCGCAGGGACAGATCCGGATCCTTGTAGGCACGCAGGTAGTCGCCAAGGGACTGGACTACCGCAATGTGGGGCTGGTCGGGATCATCTCCTGCGACGTGCTCCTTAATATCCCGGATTACCGGGCGCCGGAGCGGGCATTTCAGCTCGTCACGCAGGCGGCGGGGCGAGCGGGGCGCGGCGATGAGCAGGGGCAGGTCATCATCCAGACCTACACCCCCGGACACTATGCGGTGCAGGCAGCAGCCGCACAGGATTACGAAGCATTCTTTGAAAAAGAACTGGAGCGGCGCAGGCAGTACGGCTATCCGCCGTTCACGGACATCATCCAGGTCGTCTTCGGCGGTAAAGACCGGAAGGCGCTGCAGCAGGCTGTGCGCACCTGGCGCGATGATCTCATCCGGATGGGCGCCTGTGCGGCGGATATCGTTCCCGCAGGCGGGCTGGAATACGACCGGGCGGTGACGGAATACAGAGAGTATCTTCTGATCCGCAGTCTGCCGGAGGAAACCAATCAGTACAGAAAACGCCTGATGGCTCTGCGCGAGCGGGACAGACAGGAAAGAAAAGCATACAGCATCGTAGCGGACGTCAATCCCTACAGTTTATGGAGGTCTTAATATGGCATTACGCAATATCGTCGTGGAAGGGGACGAGATCCTTACTAAAAAGTGCAGAGAGGTCGTGAAATTCGACGGCCGGCTCGCGGAACTGCTGGATGATATGATCGAGACCATGCGCGACGCGGAAGGGGTCGGCATCGCCGCTCCGCAGGTCGGCGTACTGCGTCAGGTCTGTGTCATCGAGCCGGAACCCGGGTATGTCACGGAACTCATCAACCCTGTCATCATCGAGCAGGAGGGAGAACAGGAAGGATATGAGGGGTGCCTCAGCGTGCCCGGTTATATCGGCTGTGTGAAGCGCCCGATGAAGATCAAGGTCCGTTCGCAGAACCGCAGAGGCGGCCTTGAAGAATATGTTTTCGAAGGGTTTGACGCTGTTGCAGCCAGCCATGAGATGGATCACCTGCAGGGGATCCTTTACACAAGCAAAGCGACGGATATCCATAAGCCTGAATTGCAGGATGAGGATGGCGCAGAAGATACGGAAGAATAAGAACGGGAGAACTGCCGATGAAGATCGTTTTTATGGGCACACCGGATTTTGCGGTCCCTGCACTGGAAAGGCTGGCGGCAGACGGTCATGAGATCGCGCTCGTCGTGACCAAGCCGGATGCGATGAAAGGCCGTGGCAACAAGGTCCAGGCTTCCCCTGTCAAGGAGAAGGCACTGGCGCTGGGGCTGCCGGTCGTGCAGCCCGGCAAGGTCAAAGGGAACACGGTACTGTTCGAGCAGCTGCGGCAGATCGCGCCGGACGCCATCGTCGTGATCGCGTACGGCAAGATCCTGCCGAAAGAGATCCTTGAGATCCCGCGGTACGGCTGTCTGAATGTACATGGTTCGCTGCTGCCGCGCCACCGCGGCGCCGCACCGATCCAGTGGACCATTCTGGCAGGCGATGAAAAGGGCGGTGTCGCCGTCATGCAGATGGATGAGGGCATGGATACAGGTGCCGTGCTGGCAGAGACGGCTGTGCCGGCCGACCGCTGCAACGCGGAGGAACTCTTTGAGATCCTTGCGGAAAAAGGGGCGGTACTGATCGCCGAAGTCCTCGCGCGGATCGAAGCCGGTGAATCGCTGCAGCCGGCAGCGCAGAACGATGCGCTGGCAACGTATGCGCCGATGATCACCAAGCAGGATGGATTGCTTGATTTTTCCCGCTCCGCTGCTGAACTCGAACGCCGGGTCCGCGGTCTTTATCCCTGGCCGGGGACGTTCACCTATCTGGACGGACAGCCGTTCAAGATCTGGAAAGCTGCGGTCGTACGCGGCGCACACGGCGCCGTGCCGGGCACGGTCCTGCGGGCGGACGCGGAAGGGATCCTGATCGCCTGCGCGGAAGACGCGCTTCTTGCGACAGAAGTACAGGCACCCGGAAAGAAACGCATGGCGGCGGATGCGTATTTGAAGGGGCATTCCATTGAAAATGGTACGGTTTTAGGATAAAATAACTTGATAAGCATTTGTTTGTAATGCGGGGGTGAATATGTACGGTTTCTACGATCCCACATACCTTGTGCTGATCCCGGCGATCCTGTTCACGATGTGGGCGCAGGGAAAACTGAAGACCTCTTACGCGAGGTACCGGCAGCTGCCGACACGCCGGCAGATCACAGGTGCCGAGGCGGCCCGGTATCTTCTGGACAGGAACGGTCTGTCTCACATCCGGATCGAACGCGTACAGGGTGTGCTGTCCGATCACTTCGATCCGAAAAACCAGGTGATCAGGCTGTCTTCCGATATCCATGACGGCACGAGCATCGCTTCGGTCAGCGTTGCCGCGCATGAGACCGGACACGCGATGCAGTACGGTACCAATTACGCGCCGCTCGCATTCCGCAATGCGCTGGCGCGGCCTGTCAGTGTGGTCTCCATGGCCAGCTGGCCGCTCCTTCTGATCGGCGTCATGCTGATCGCAGCCGGCAGTTACGACTCCGGCAACCTTCTTTTCAACATCGGTGTGATCGCCTTTGCGGCGGTCGTCCTGTTCCACGGCGTGACATTGCCGGTCGAACTGGATGCCAGCAGGCGCGCCGTACGGGAACTCGAAGCCACCGGACTCATCCTCGAGGAGGAAGTCCCCGGGGCAAGAAAAATGCTGACAGCGGCGGCGATGACTTATGTGGCGGCGCTTGCCACTTCGCTGCTGCAACTGATCCGGATCCTGCTGATCCGGGGCGACAGGAGATAACATGGACGCAAACAGAAAAACAGCCTATCATACACTGCTGGATATGGAGACGAAAAAGGCTTATTCCAATCTCGCTCTCAACCACCATATCCTCATCAATAAACCGGACGACCCCGCTTTTGTGCGCGAACTGGTCTACGGTGTGCTGGAGAACAAGATGCTTCTTGATCACTACCTCGATCAGCTGATCGAAAAAGGGATCAAAAGCGTCAGACACCAGGACCTGACCATCCTGCGGATGGGCTTGTATCAACTGGCGTATATGGACAGCGTACCGGATTATGCGGCCGTCAACGAAAGTGTTTCTCTGGCTAAGCGGTATGCGCGGGGGCGCGGCGGATTCATCAATGGTGTGCTGCGGGGCTACCTGAAGAAAAAAGACTCGCTCACCCTGCCGGACAGGGACGAGGATCTCGTTGCGTATCTGTCGGTGAAGTACTCCTATGCGCCGTGGATCGTCCGTCTCTGGCTGGACGAGTATGATGATCCGTCCTTCGTCGAATCGCTTCTCTCTTCCGGGGATGAAGCACCACCGTTCACGATCCGTCTGAACTGGCTGAAGATCATGAAGAAGGATCTGATCCAGGTCCTGGAGGAACGCGGCTATACTGTCACGGAAGGGCGTTACAGCGCCAATGCGCTCCATATCAAGGGCAGCGGTCTTCTCGAAAGCGACCTGTACGCGAACGGGCTGTTCTCCGTGCAGGATGAAGCGTCGCAGATGGTCGCGGAGGTCCTGGATCCGCAGCAGGGCAATACAGTTGTTGATGTCTGCGCTGCCCCGGGCGGCAAGACCATGGCGATCGCGGAACGCATGAACAACCGCGGCCGCATCGTTGCCCAGGATATTTACAAGCGGAAGATCGCGCTGATCGAACACGAAGCAGCGCGGCTCGGCGTGAGGATCGTCGAGACGAGGACCTGGGATTCGACGCGTGTGGATTCTTCTCTGGTCGGGAAGGCCGACAGGGTGCTCGTCGATGCGCCGTGTTCCGGTCTGGGTGTCGTACGCCGCAAGCCGGAGATCAAATACAAGAGTTATAACGAAGAAATGGCTATGCTGCCGCAGAAGCAGCAGGCGATCCTCGAAGCTGCTTCCAAATATGTCAATGCGGGCGGCGTGCTGGTTTACAGCACATGCACGATCAATCCCCGCGAGAATGAAGAGGTCGTCAGTTCCTTCCTCAGGAGCCATCCGAACTTCATGGTCGAGGAGACGAAGCAGCTGCTGCCGCATGTGAACGGAACAGACGGATTCTTCATCTGCAAGATGCGGAAGAGCGATTCCATCACCAATCAGTAAAGCCGGATTTGGGTCCGGCCGACCGGAGGAACTATGTTAAGAGTCGGTTACAAAAGCGACAAAGGCAGAAAACGCAGCCTCAACGAAGACGCCTGCGCCATCGTTGCGGAAGAGCGGCTGTTCATCATCGCGGACGGTGTCGGCGGCAACAATGCCGGCGAGATCGCCAGCAAGACAGCGGTGGACACCTGCCGGGATTTTATGAGCATCAACCATCTGGCCGGCGTCAATGAAAGGGACATCGGAGACCTGTTCGACGCCTGCCTTGCCAGGGCCAACGAAAGCGTGGTCGAAGCGGGCAGAGAGCAGCCGGAAAACAGAGGAATGGCCACAACGCTGGTCCTGTGCCACGTGCGGGAGGACAAAGCGTTCTTTGCCAATGTGGGAGACAGCCGGGCGTATCTCTATGCGGACGGCCAGTTGCTGCAGATCACGGAAGACCATTCCTACGTCAATGCGCTGATCCGCATGGGCGTTCTGACAGAAGAGGAGGCACGCCACCACAAGCGGGGCCACGTGATCACCAAGGCGATCGGCGCGGAACTGACCGTGGAAGGCGACCAGTACGATGTGGAGATACGGGAGGGGGATATCCTGCTGCTCTGCACAGACGGGCTGTACGGAGAACTCTCCAGAGAAGAAATGATCGAGATCCTGCAGGATGATGAAGATATGCAGATGTTAACGGAGCGGCTGGTAGACCGTGCCAATGAAAATGGCGGCAGGGACAACATCACCGCGATCACTGTGAAGGTCCAGGGAGGAAGTCAGAATGAGCAGTAAAGTCCTTGCGGGCCGGTATGAATTACTGGAAAAGATCGGAGACGGCGGCATGGCCGTTGTCTACCGTGCGATGGATAAATTGCTGAGCCGGCATGTCGCAGTCAAGATCCTCAAGCCCCAGTTCACCGGGGATGAGAAGTTTATCGAGAACTTCCGCAAAGAATCGCATGCAGCTGCGCGGCTGACCCACGCGAACATCGTCGGTGTATATGATGTCGGCAAAGAGGGCAACATCAACTACATCGTTATGGAACTGGTGAAGGGCAAAGCCCTGAGCGACATCATCAAGGAGGAAGGCCCGCTGGATTACCGGCGTGTGATGGATCTGTCGAGACAGATCGCGAGCGGTCTCGCAGCGGCGCACAAGGCGGGGATCATCCACCGCGACGTCAAGCCGCACAACATCCTTGTCAACGAAGACGGCGTCGCGAAGATCGCGGACTTCGGCATCGCGAAGGCGGTCAGCGTCAACACGATCGTGGAGAACACGGAGGAGACGATCATCGGCTCGGTCCACTATTTCTCGCCGGAGCAGGCCAGAGGCGGCTATGTGGATGAGCGTTCGGATCTGTATTCGCTCGGCATTGTCATGTATGAGATGCTCACGGGGGATGTTCCGTTCGACGGTGACAATCCGGTATCGATCGCGCTGATGCATATCAACGACCCGATCATACCGCCCTCGAAGATCGTGGACGGCATCCCGCCGGCGCTTGAGAAGATCGTTATGAAAGCGACCGACAAGATCCAGATCAACCGCTATCAGACAGCGGAAGAACTGATCAAAGCGCTGGATGAGGTCGATCTTCTGAGCAGTTTTGATCTCAACCACCGGCCGAAATACCACAACGGAGATACCATCGTTGCCGGCAGCCGGGACGAACTCGTTGCGGCGGGGCTTCTGCCGGATGACCCGCGCGGCAGCCAGGGCGGCGGCAAAGGCAACGACAAGACGAAGAAAAAACGGGCGCTCATCATGATCGGCGCAGGCGTTGCGCTGCTGGTGCTGATCATGGTCATCGGGCTTGCCACAGGCAAGTTCTCCAAGAAGGAGATCGAAGTTCCCGACCTGCACGGGATGACGTATGAGCAGGCGGAAGAGCAGCTCAAAGACAGAGGGCTGAAGATCCAGAAAGGGGACAAAGTCTTCAGCGATGATTACGAAGCCGGGCTGATCGTCGCCCAGGACCCGCGGGAACATACCAAGGTCAAGGAGGGAACAACGGTCACGGTCGATCTTTCGATCGGTGCTTCGGAAGGTGAGGTGCCGTATCTGATCGGGATGGATGAAAAAGAAGCGGTCGCGGCGATCGAAGAAGCGGGGTTCGTGTATGCGGGATCCACGGAGGAGACCAGCACGCAGCCGGCCGGCCAGGTCCTGAGCCAGACGCCGGAAGCAGGCAGCAAGGCTTCGCCGGGGTCCGAGATCTCACTGGTGATCAGTAACGGGCAGGGCAAACGGCAGGTCACCGTACCGGATTTGCGCGGTCTGACAGAAGACGAGGCCCGTTCCAAGCTTGAAAACAACGGTCTGTATCTCGGTTCTGTCGAGTACCAGATCAGCAAGACCTATCCGAAAGGGCAGATCATCGACCAGCAGTACGCGGGCGGCAACAAGATCGACGAAGGAACATCCGTCAGCGTCGTCGTCAGCACCGGTGCTTCGTCGACGATCAACTACTACGTTGATTTCTCAGCGGCCAAGGAAGAGGTCTTCTACATGACGGTGACGGTGACCGATGACAACGGTACCCGCAACGTCATCACCAACCAGCAGTGCGCGAAAGTCGATGAAGGCATATCGGTGGAGATCACCGGCACAGGACAGGGCAAGATCGTTGTCATCTTCGATAATGAGACGGTTTACGAACAGTCCGTCGATTTCGCTGAAGGAGCGATGTGATGATCGAGGGACTGATCATCCGGGGCGTGGGCGGTTTCTACTATGTTGAGACTGAAGAAGGTATCTATCAGTGCCGCGCCCGCGGTCTGTTCAAAAAGCAGGGCATCATTCCGATGGTGGGTGACCGGGTCATGATCGACCGGACGCAGGAAGAGGAAGTCGAGGGATATGTGACTAAGATCCATCCCCGCAGCAATTCCTTTATCCGTCCGCCGATCTCCAACGTGGATCTGCTGCTTGTCGTGGCGGCATTCCGGCATCCGGCCCCCAATATCCGTCTGATCGACAGATTTCTAGTAATGGCGCAGATGTCCGGAACGGAAGCGGTCCTCTGTTTCAACAAATCCGATCTGGCGAAAGCGGAAGAGAAAGAGAGACTTCAGCGGATCTACGGCAACTGTTATGAGACGCGGTTCCTGAGCGCTTCTGCAGGAGACGGGATCGAACCGCTTGCGGAACGGATCGCCGGGAAACAGGTCGCTTTGGCGGGCCCCTCCGGGGTCGGCAAATCGACGATCCTCAACCATCTGTGTACGGATGCCGCTGCGAAGACCGGCGAGATCAGCCGGAAAACACGGCGCGGCAGGCATACGACGCGGCATGTGGAGATCTTCCCGATGGACCGCGGCGGCAAGGTGTTCGACACACCGGGATTCACCTCGTTCGATATTCTGGAAGCGGAAGAAGCGGATCTCGCCGGATACTATCCGGAAATGCGCCCCTTCCTGGGGCAGTGCCGGTTCGACAATTGCCGGCATATGAAAGAACCGGACTGCAAGGTCCGGGAAGCCGTTGAAAAAGGGCTGATCAGCCCTGAAAGATATGATTCGTATGTATCACAGATCGAGGAGATGCGCACGCGTATCCCGTATCTGTAAGGAGGAGCAAGAATGGCAAAACTGGCACCATCCATCCTTTCCGCAGACTTTTCAAAACTGGCGGAGCAGGTTGCGATGACAGAGCGGGCGAGGGCGGATCTTCTGCACGTTGATGTGATGGACGGGCATTTCGTTCCGAATATCAGTTTCGGGGCAGATGTCATGAAGAGTCTTTGCGGCAGGACGGCCATGCCGTTCGATGTCCATCTGATGATCGAGGATCCGGATAAATACGCAGCTTCGTTCATGACGGAAGCCACCCGCTTCATCACAGTGCACTGGGAGGCGTGCAGACACATCGACCGTACCCTTCACTATATCAAGGGCCTCGGTGCGGGGGCCGGTGTCGCCATCAATCCCGGCACTCCGGTGCAACTCCTTTCCGAAGTACTCGGGATCGCGGATCTGGTACTCGTGATGTCTGTCAATCCGGGATTTGGCGGCCAGGCGTTCATTCCGTCCTCTCTGGATAAGATCCGCGAACTGGCTCGGCAAAGAGAAGAACACGGATATACCTATCAGATCGAGATCGACGGCGGTGTCTCTTTGGACAATGCCGCCATTGTCAAAGAAGCGGGGACAGACATCCTTGTTGCGGGATCGGCTGTGTTCAAGGCGGACGACATCACCCAAAGAACGCAGGCATTTAAAGACTTGCTCGGATAACAGGAGATTTGGGAATGAGTAACGGTAATAACTACTATTACGATGATTACAATATGGGAGACCGCGCTGCGGATGCGGGGATCTACGACGAGTTTGAAGGCGCGTCGACCGGCAGCCGCCGTGCTTCTTCAGACGGGAAAACCCGCAAAAAGAAGAAATACCGCAGGGTCAAAAAAGATAAGGCCGGCAGCGGCCGGTCCGGGAAATCCAAAAAACCCGTCGACAAGAAAAAACGCCGCCTCCGGACAGCGCTCATCGTTTTGCTGTGCCTGGCGCTGCTTGCGGTCTGCGGGGTCGTGCTGGCGAAACAGTTCGTCAAAGAAAAATTCGAACAAGTCGATCGTGTCGAGGTCAACGATGAAGACTGGGGCATCGATCCCCGGGTCAAGGAAGAACTGAAAGACTACAAAAACATCGTCCTGCTCGGCGTCGATACACGCGAGGGGGACGGTGAGACCGATGAGAGCGGCGTGCGTTCGGATGCGATCATCATCGTCACGATCAACAAGAAGACGAATGAGATCACATTGACTTCCGTACTGCGCGATTCCTATCTGGATCTGGAGGAAAAGGGGTCGCATGTCATTGACAAGGTCACCCACGCGCATGCGTTCGGCGGTCCGGTGAACACTGTCCGTGCGCTCAACCGCAATCTGGATCTGAATATCGACGACTATGTCCGCGTGGACTGGCGGTCCGTGGCGGAGATCACAGACGCAATGGGCGGCCTCGAAGTCACCGTAGACGATCACGAACTCGACGAACTCAACCGGATCATCGACCACACCAATCAGAGCCTGCATATGGAAAACACGTATGTCGAGAATACGGGCAAGCAGGTACTGAACGGGGTGCAGATCGTCGCCTACTGCCGGATCCGTAAGACCGATGGGGATGATGAGCGTGCGGAGCGTATGAGGGAAGTCATCAAGGCGGCCATGGATAAAGCAAAGACCATGAAACTGTCTGAACTGAATAATCTCCTCAACCTCGGCATGAAAAAGATTTCCACCAGTATGAGCTCCGATACGATGATGGATCTGGTCGGTAAGATCTCGAAATTCGGGAATATGGGCAGCCAGCGCTGGCCGTTCAACTATGACGGCGCCTATATCAACAGCGTCTGGTACGATGCGCCGATCACGCTCAAGAGCAACGTGGTCGAACTGCATGAAAAACTGTTCGGGCAGGTGGATTACCAGCCGACTGACAACGTGCTGATGATCAATGAAGAAGTCAAGATGGAGACCCAGTACTACGGGGAGGAAGATGTTGACTATGAGCTTCTGGACCGTTACCTGAACACGTTTGGCGGCGGTCCGAATGCCGGCCAGAGCCGCAACAGCGGCAACCCCGGCAACACGGACTACGACACGGATTCCGATTCCAATTACTATAACAACAATCAGTCCGACTATGACGGCGGATCCTATGCAGCGCCTGCTTCCGACGACAGCGGCAGCGGTGACAGCAGCGGCGAAGGCAGCAGCGGCGAAGGCAGCGGCGGCGGTGACAGCAGCGGCGGCGAAGGCAGCGGCGGCGACAATAGCGGCGGCGGTGACAACAGCGGCGGTGAAGGCGGCGGAGAGTGATCCTGCCGCGGGAAGAGTATCTGAGTGAAGGAAGGAAGGAATATGGCCGAGAAGAAGACAGTTCTGGTGCTGTTTGGCGGGATGAGCAGCGAACATGAGGTTTCCCGCAGTTCAGCCGCCTCTATCCTCCGGCATATCGATCGGGATAAATACAATGTCCGTGTCATCGGGATCACCAAAAAAGGAGCCTGGATCGAGACAGCCGCACCGCCTGAAATGATCGAAGACGGGACGTGGATCGACCGGGTCAACAACAGGAATGCTTACATCTGTCCCGACAGGCGCGTACACGGCATCCGCACCGAACACGGGAAGAATATCCGGATCGACTGTGTCTTCTCTGTCCTGCACGGCAAGTACGGGGAAGACGGCGCGATGCAGGGACTTTTAGAGATGGCGGGGATCCCGTACGCCGGGTCCGATGTGATCTCTTCAGCTTGCACAATGGATAAGGTCGTGACAAAGATCCTGGCAAACGACGGCGGTATCCGGCAGGCGGCGTACTGCACGGTGGACTGGTTCACGTTTGCGACGAGCGCAGCGGAGCAGATCATGCGGATCGAAGAAGAACTGGGCGATTATCCCTACTTCGTCAAACCGGCGAACACCGGCAGCTCGGTCGGCGTCAGCAAGGCGCGCGACAGGAACGCATTGTTTGAGGCGATCAAAGAAGCGGCCAAATACGACGAGAAGATCCTGGTCGAGGAGACGATCGTCGGCAGGGAACTTGAAGTGGCTGTTCTCGGCGGCCGCAGACCGCATGCTTCCCCGGTGGGAGAGATCGTGGCAGCGGATGAGTTCTATTCGTACGAGGCCAAATACGGCGGGCTCGGATCGGTCGCGGAAGTGGCGGAGGATCTGCCGGAAGACATCGCGGACCGGATCCGGGACATGGCGGTCGAAGTCTACCGCATCCTCGGATGCAGCGGGTATGCCCGGGTGGATTTCTTCCTCAAGGACGGCGATCAGATCTACTTCAATGAGGTCAACTCGCTTCCCGGTTTTACCTCGATCAGCATGTATCCTAAACTCTGGGAGGCTGCCGGCGTGTCGTATACGGAGCTTATCAGCCGCCTGATCGACGACGCTATGGAGACGGAATAGCAGATTCACTCTTACTGTCGTAATATAATCGAAGTCATGCGGCGCAGCCGGTCCGGCTGACAGCCGCATGTTTTGTATTTCGGCGCCGGACTGACAAGGAAAAATCCTTGACAGTCTTTTTTGCGTATGATACTATGGACTGCGTGACAAGCAAAAAGGCTTTACACTATACTTCCCGGTGAGGTGGGACGTGGATAAGTTCACGAGGATCGGGTCGCTGTACGAATTCTACGGAGCGCTGCTTTCCAAACGGCAGCGGGAAGCGACCGCACTGTATTATGAAGAAAACTGTTCGCTGGCGGAGATCGCCGAGGAATTCGGCATCTCGCGGCAGGGCGTCTACGATGCGCTCCACAGTGCCGAGAAGGCGCTGGAGGGGTACGAGGAAAAACTCGGTCTTGTGCACCGGTTCGAAGAACAGGATGAAAAACTGGCAGGGATCCAGCAGATGCTGCAGGGCATGCTCAAAGCAGCGGGCGGCAAAGGCGATTCCGCGGCCCTGGCGGCCGTCCTGACACAGGTGACGGCGCTGCGGGAAGAAGGGTTGGAATAAACACGGAGGAAAGCATGGCTTTTGAGAGTCTTTCGGAAAAACTGAACGGCATTTTCAAAAACATGAAAAATAAGGGCTCGCTGACCGAGAAGGACATCGATGCTACGATGCGCGAGGTCAAACTGGCGCTGCTCGAGGCGGATGTCAACTTCAAGGTAGTCAAGGAGTTCGTTGCCAACGTCAAGGAAAAGGCCATGGGCGAAGAAGTCCTTGCCAGCCTGACGCCGGATCAGCAGATCATCAAGATCGTCGACCGGGAGCTCACCGAGATGATGGGCGGCGCGAACAGCAAACTGACCTATGCACCGTCCGGATTCACGACGCTGCTGATGGTCGGCCTGCAGGGTACCGGTAAAACGACGACCTGCGGCAAACTGGCTGCATGGCTCAAGAAGAACGGCAAGAAGCCGATGCTGTGCGCCTGTGATATCTACAGACCTGCCGCGATCGACCAGCTCGAAGTCGTCGGACAGAGCGTCGATACCCCGGTCTTCACGATGCGTGAGTCGAACGATCCCGTCAGGATCGCGCTGGCTGCCAAAGAAGAGGCGATGAAAAAGGGATACAACGTCCTCATCGTCGATACGGCGGGCCGGCTTGCGATCGACGAAGCACTGATGCAGGAACTGGCGGACATCAAAGCTGCCGTCAAGCCGCACGAGATCCTTCTGGTCGTGGATGCCATGACCGGTCAGGACGCTGTCAATGCGGCCCAGGGCTTCAACGACCGCCTTGGCATCGACGGCATCATCATGACCAAGATGGACGGCGACGGCCGCGGCGGTGCAGCGCTGTCCACCAAGAAAGTCACCGGGCGTCCGATCAAGTTCGTCGGTATGGGTGAAAAGATGGACGCGCTGGAACCGTTCCATCCGGAACGCATGGCGAGCAGGATCCTCGGCATGGGCGACATGCTGTCCCTGATCGAGCAGGCGGAAAACCAGTACACGGAAGAGGAGGCGCGCAAACTCGAGCGCAAGATCCGCAAGAACGAGTTTACGCTGGACGACTTCCTCGATCAGATGGGTCAGATCAAGAAGATGGGCGGCCTGTCCAAACTGATCGGGATGCTGCCCGGACAGAACAGCAAAGCAATGAAGAACATGGATCTTGAGAAAGGAGAGCGGGAGTTCGTCGAGATGGAGGCGATCATCCACTCCATGACAAAGGAGGAACGCCGTGATCCGAGCATCCTCAATGCCAGCCGCAGGAAGCGCATCTCCGCGGGCTGCGGGTTGCCGGTCAGCAAGATCAACAACATGGTCAAGAAATACGAACAGTCACGGAAGATGATGAAACAGTTCATGAAACCCGGCGCCAAACTGCCGCGGTTCATGCAGTAACAAGGTCAACAGCGCATCACGCGTGTATATAACAATAATTAATATATAGTTAACTTAACGGAGGAAAACTATCATGGTCAAAATCAGATTGAAGAGAATGGGTGCCAACAAGAAGCCTTTCTACAGAGTCGTCGTTGCGGATTCCCGCAAAGCCAGAGACGGCAGATTCATCGAGGAGATCGGTTACTTCGATCCGATGACGGAACCCGACACCATCAAGATCGATGAGGAAGCGGCGAAGAAGTGGCTCAGCCAGGGCGCGCAGCCGACGGAGAGAGTCCGCAGCCTCTTCAAGAAGGCCGGCATCGTCGAATAGGAAAGCGGTGGTGACCAATGAGCGAATTAGTGGAAGTCATCGCCAAAGCTCTGGTTACAAAACCCGATGAAGTATCTGTTTCCGAGGAGAAAGAAGCAGGCACAACAGTCGTCACCCTTCGCGTTGCCGCGGAGGATATGGGTAAGATCATCGGCAAGCAGGGCAGGATCGCCAAGGCGCTCCGCACTGTCGTCAAAGCCGCATCGGTCAAGACCGGAGAAAAGGTCGTTGTAGAGATCGTACAGTAATGAAAAAGAGGCACATAGTCGCTATGTGCCTCTTTTGGAACAACGGAACAGGCACAAAGCAGCGGGAAAGGAAATCCGGATGGAACAGAAGGACCTGATCCTGATCGGCCAGATCACTGGCGCGGTCGGTCTGAAGGGGGAAGTGAAGATCTACAGTTACGCACAGGAACCGGAGCGGTTCGGGATGATCCGCTCGCTGTACGTTGCCCGTAAAGCAGCTGCCTCTGTCGGTGCGGATAAAGGCGGGGCTTCTTCTGCTGCGGAGGAACACCCGTTGGCTGAGGAAGTGATCTGCATGCGGCGGCTCGCCACGCGGTACAAGGGGGCGATGCCCATTGTCCGGCTCGAAGGAGTGGACGACCGCGACGGGGCAGAGGCATTGCGGTTCCGTTATGTCTATATGGATGCCGCCGAACTGCCTCCGCTGCCGGAAGGGGAATACTATGTCCGGGAACTCCTCGGGGCTGCCGTTGTAACAGAGGACGGGGAGGCGGTCGGGACGCTGTCGGATATCCGGACGGATATGCCGCAGCGGCTGTATGAGGTCACGCGCCCCGGCGGGACGGTCTGTCTGATCCCGGAGGTGCCTGCATTCATCCTGACGAAGAGCCCCGAAAAGATCATCGTACGTGTGCCGGAAGGACTGCTGGAACTATGAATATCGATATCCTGACGATCTTTCCGGAGATGTTCGCCCCGCTCAGAATGAGTATGCTCCAGCGCGCGGAGGACAAGGGCCTTTTGCGCATCGGGCTGCACGATGTGCGGGACTACTCTCTGGATAAGCATAAAAAGACGGATGAATACCCGTTCGGCGGAGGGCCCGGTCTGATCATGACCTGTGACCCTGTTTTTCGCTGTCTGGAAGACATCGGCGCGGCAGGAAAGCGCATCGTTTACATGTCGCCGAAAGGACGTGTGCTCGATCAGGCGCTTGCGGAAGAATACGCCGGCGAGACGGATCTGGTGATCCTTTGCGGACACTACGAGGGGATCGATCAGAGGATCCTGGATGGTTGGCAGATGGAGGAGGTCTCCATCGGAGACTATATCCTGACCGGCGGGGAACCTGCCGCGATCGTCTTTGTGGACGCGGTGGCGCGGCTCATCCCCGGTGTCCTTGCGTCGAAAGAAGCGGCGTATGAAGAATCGATCTATTCCGGTCTTCTGGAATCCCCGCAATACACAAAACCGCGCGAATACCGCGGCATGGAGGTACCGGAAGTACTGCTGAACGGCAACCATAAGGCGATCCATCTCTGGCAGTTCGAACAGGCGCTGCGGCTCACGAAAGAACGGCGCCCCGACCTGTTCGAACGGTTCCTGAAAGAGGAGCGGGCGCTGACCAGAGAGGAGAAAAAAATCGTAGATAATGTCCTGAAACTGTTGTAAACTGGTATCGGAGAAAGCCATGCCTAAGAAGAGAAAAAGGACATTACTCGTATTTGTTCTGATCATAATTGCATTATATGCGGTCATCGGGATCGTGCCTTCTTTGACAGGCGCCCTTGCCGGTACTGAGTTGGTGGAGTTCGGAAATCTGCAGATCTCAGACGACACCACCTGCTATATCATCCGGGACGAAACCGTCTACACGGCAGCCGAGTCCGGGAACATGGATCCGTACATCGATGAGGGAACGCAGATCAAAAAAGGGACCGATCTTTTTGCATTTACGCCGACTTATGAGGATGGACCCGCGGAGGAACCTGACGCTGACGGAGAGAACGGTGACCCGGAGGAGGACAGCGCAGACGGAAACGACGATTCAAAGTACGACCGGCTGATCCTGCGGATCAGTGACAACATGGAGCAGGACAGCGGTTTTGTCAGTCAGCGCAAGGGCGTGATCTCCTATCACGTTGACGGATACGAGGACTATTTCGATCTGGACGAACTGGACAAATTATCCAGGGAGAATACAGAAGCGCTCGATATCGAACCGATGGACATCAAGCGCAAGTCCTGCAAAGCGGGCGAGCCGATCTACAAGATCGCCAACAACAGCGAGTGGTATATTCTGTTCTGGGTCGATCAGGAGGCGATCTCCCGCTATGAGACCGGCAAGAAAGTGACCGCCCGGCTCAACGGGGAGAGCATCCCGGCGACCGTCATGAGTATCCGGGAAGCTGACAACGGCTGGCAGGTGATCCTCGAGACCAACCGCTACTACAGCGGCTTCGCGGTCGACCGCGTTGTGGAGGGGACGATCATTAATACGGATATCAGCGGACTTCTGGTCAGCAATCACTGCCTGACAAAAAAGGACGGTGTGATCGGCGTTTACGTCAAGACGAGAACGGGCGATTACATCTTCACACCTGTGCAGGTCAAGATCAGCAACGGGGAGCAGAGCGTTCTCGCCGAGGGTCAGTTCCTCGACAGTGAAGGCAATCTGGTCGACACCGTGGAGATCTATGATGAGGTGCTGGCGGATCCGCAGAGCCGGGAACAATAAAGAAGGTCATACAAGGGAGGCGATTCCGTGGTAGATATCAAAAGCAATCTGGCAGCTGTAAGAGCCAACATCCCTGAGGATGTGCTGCTCGTGGCTGTCACCAAGACCCATACACCGCAGGAGATCAACATCGCGATCGACGAAGGCGTAACAGACATCGGGGAGAACAAAGTCCAGGAGATCCTGGATAAGTATGAGCATGTCAAACCGGTCCGCTGGCACCTGATCGGACATCTGCAGACCAATAAAGTCAAGTACATCATCGACAAGGTCTGCCTGATCCACAGTGTGGACAGCCTCAAACTCGCGAAGGAGATCGACAAGAGAGCAGCGCAGCATGATCTCGTGATGGATATCCTGATCCAGGTCAATGCGGCAGAGGAGGAGAGCAAGTTCGGCATCCGTGCGGATGAGACGGAAGGCATGATCCGTGAGATCCTGGAGACGTGCGAGCATGTCCGGATCCGCGGGCTGATGTGCATCGCTCCGATGGCGGACGATCCCGAGGAAGTCAGACCGTACTTCCGGGAGGTCAAAGAACAGTATGATAAGTTCGGCGCGATCGAACACGAACGTCTGGACTTTCAATATTTATCCATGGGCATGTCCCATGATTATCAGGCAGCTATCAAAGAGGGAGCCAACCTGGTCAGGGTCGGCAGCGCCATATTCGGCACCCGTGTGTATTGATCAAAGGAGGATCAAATGGGAGTTTTAGACAAGTTCAAAGATCTGATCGGCATTGAAGAGATCGACGATGAATTGCTGGAGGAGGAAGTAGAGCCTCAGGCACCTGTCGACAGACGCAAGGTGGAACCCCGCGCAGCATATACGCGTAATACAGTGAGAGAGAAGGTGGTACCCATGGGTAACAGAGCAGCCGTGAGCGCATTCAAACTGATGGTCATCGAGCCCGACGGTTTTGAAGAATGCCCCAAACTCGTTGACAGTCTCAAGAGCAGAAAGCCTGTCATCATCAATCTGGAGAAGATCGACAGCGATACAGCCAGAAAGATCTTCGATTTCCTGTCCGGTGCGACATATGCCCTCAACGGCAACGTCCAGAAAGTCGCGAACAATATTTTCATCTTCGCGCCGGAGAACGTTGATATTTCTTCCACGAATGATGCCGCCCCCAAGGGCTTTGATTTCGGCAGCAGCCAGAAAGACGGCTGGAGGTAATCCATGATCACGCCTTTTGATATCGAAAAGAAAGAGTTTTCCAAAGGCGTCCGCGGGTACAACATCGAAGAGGTCGACGAGTTCCTCGATCAGATCATCGTTGATCTTGAAAAACTCATGAAGGAAAATCTGCGCCTCAAGACCGAGGTCGCCACATTGGAACAGGAGAACGAAAAGTTCAAGGGTTCCGAGGGCGAGGTGGTCAAGGTCCTCGAACAGGCGCGCAGCCTCATGGGAGATATTTCCGCCAGCGCTGAAAAGCGTGCGGAAGTCCTGATGAAGAACGCGGAGCTCGACGCGGAGCTCACGGTCCGCGAGGCCAGAGACAGAGCAGAGCGCCTGAAGGAAGAGAATAAGACGCTGCAGAAGCGGTACATCATGTTCCGCGACCGCTACAAGAGATACCTCGAGGAGGAACTGGACCGGTTCAATACGATGGATGACGACCTGTTCCCGATGTTCGATGAGGGCAGACTTGAGGATCTCGTCAACGCACCGCTTGGTGCCAATACCGCGGAACCGCAGCCTGCCGCTGCGCCTAAGACCGGTCTTCAGGATGAGAGTGCCGCGCGTCATACGCTCGTCGCGGGGGAACTGGATACTCTGAAAAGCGAAGAAGACGTTCCGGATACAAAGGAACGCAGAACGCTGATCATGGATCCGGCCACGTTCGAGAAGTAGAGGGCTTTCGATCCGATGTTTCTGTCTATTGCTGTGATCGTCTTAGCAGTCGCACTCGATCAGTTCGTCAAGCATCTGGTTGCAAGCGGGATGACGCCCGGTGAAAGCATTCCCGTCATTGAAGGAGTCTTCCATATCACCAGGTATCACAATACAGGCGCAGCTTTCAGTTCCTTTGAGGGACAGCGCCTGCTGCTCATCGTATTGCCGGTGGTGCTCATCGCCGTTGGTCTTGCGTACATGTGGAAGCACAGAGAAGGCAGCCGTCTGCTGCTCGTTCCCATCGCCATGATCATCGGCGGAGGGATCGGCAATCTGATCGACCGGATCGCTTTGGGATATGTCGTAGACATGTTCGATTTCCGGGTTTTCCCGATCTTCAATGTGGCGGATTCCTTCGTCACGGTGGGATGTGTCCTGCTGTGCATCTATGTGCTGTTCTTCTCGGACCGCGAACACAAAGAAAGGTAGTGCACATGCCGGAGCCGGAACGCTGTGTCATCGTTATTGGAAAAGAAGAAGAGGGGGCAAGGCTGGACGCCGCCCTCTCTCTTGCGCTGTCGGATACGTCCCGCAGTTACCTGCAGAAACTGATCGCTGACGGGCAGGTGTCCATCGACGGCAGTGTCTGCACGGTCAAGAAGACGCCTGTCAGGGAAGGGCAGGAGATCGTCGTTCTCGTCCCGCCGCCGACCGCGCTCAAGGTGGAGGCGGAAGAGATCCCGCTCGATATCGTGTACGAGGATCAGGATCTGCTCGTGGTGGACAAACCGCGCGGGATGGTGGTGCATCCCGCCCCGGGCAATCCGTCCGGCACGCTTGTCAATGCGCTTCTCTGGCATTGCGGGAGCAGCCTCTCCTCGATCAACGGCGTGATCCGCCCGGGGATCGTGCATCGGATCGACAAGGATACGAGCGGTCTTTTGATGGTCGCCAAGAATGACAAGGCGCACGTCTCGCTGTCGGAGCAGCTGGCTGCCCATACGATCACGCGCCGGTATCAGGCCGTCGTCCTCAACAATTTCAAGGAGGATGAAGGGACGGTGGATGCGCCGATCGGCCGGGACAGCGGGATGCGTCTCAGGCAGGCGGTGACCGACAAGCACGCCCGGCACGCGGTGACACATTACAAGGTGCTGGAACGATTCGGCAGGTATACGCTCATCGAAGCGCGTCTTGAGACCGGCAGGACCCATCAGATCAGGGTGCACATGGCGTACATCAAGCATCCGCTCCTCGGGGATGACCTCTACGGGCGCGGTAAAAACCCGTTCGGGGTTTCCGGTCAGGTGCTGCACGCCGGTGTTCTGGGGTTTGTCCACCCGTCGACAGGGGCGTACATGGAGTTTACATCTCCGCTGCCGGCATATTTCACCAACGTACTGGATAAACTGCGCAGAGCGGAACGGTAAGCGCATCATCCGCGTTTTGAACGGCGCGGAGCAATGAAAAAGAAGAGGATAAAAGAGAACGGCCGCGCGGTATTGCACGGCCGTTTTGGTCATACGGAGGATTCGATTTGTGCGGCCGCATTGACGAAGCAGCAAGTCATTAGTAAGAACCGCAAATGATGTTGTTGATCGATATTGATATAGTGCAGCGGGCTGCCGGATCGCGTGCAGGAAAGTCTGTCCGATCCGGATCACAAATACTTTTTGACCATGTAGCGTACGCACTCCTCACAGATGTATCCGCTTTTGAACGGGCGGACCTTGCCGGTCCTGCTGCAGAGCGTGCATTGGATCGTTCTGATGTCATTCTCTTTCATGTCTCTTCTCTTTCCCGATCCCCCGTTGACGCTGTACTGTTAGATAAGGGTAAGGTCAGTATAGCGCCCTTGCCGGAAGGTGCAATAGGGAATGCCGAAACGGCTATCTGGCGGGGGCAAAAGGTCCCGGGAAGAGACGGAACGGGCGGTCACTGCGGATCCTGGCGCGCAGGGAGTTTTGGTTCTACATATACTGTGTGGTTGTCGGTGAAGATGACCATGCCGGGTTTGGCACCGTTCGGCTTCTTGACGAAGCGGACCTTCGTATAATCGACAGGCACGTTCTCGGAGCGGCTGCCTTTGCTGTGGAAGGCCGCGATGGAGGCAGCCTCGTAGATACTCCGGTCATCCGGTTCTTTGTTCTTGCAGAACAGGATCACGTGCGAACCGGGGATGTCTTTGGTGTGGAACCACAGATCGTTGCGGCCGGCCACGCGGAACGTCAGAT